>JAIKWF010000123.1 GCA_024685005.1 Lachnospiraceae bacterium | reverse complement strand
AGTACCTCCGCCCAAAGAGTTCATGATATTTCTGTATGTCTTTTTCGGAATACGTTTCTCCATTACAAATCACCTCTATCTTCCGGAAAATGCCTCGTACTGTGACCGTAGCTCTTCCCGGTAATCATCGTCCATCCACGGCAGCTCATCATCATTCTCCACTACCGTTTCGCCAAAGAAATCAACTGCCTTTTCATTGATTCCCTCAAACATCATCTTATATGTCGGGTAAACGGATAACGCCGCCTGCAACCTGGACGCACTGACTCCATCATCCTCTACAAGGATATTCAGCAGCTTACGCTCATCCTCAGTCAGAAGAGAATAGAAATTATCCTCCGGCAGATCACCTTCTCCATCCCCGGAAGCAGACTCTTCCGTTTTTATATCCTCTGTATCAAGTGATTCCCACTCATCCTTAGCAACCAGTTTCTCCTGATTTTTCCGGAGAACTTCCCTGATTTGGGCAAACTGGTTGAAATCAAGAGTAAGATCATCCAGAGTCAGTTCTTCAATAGTCTTCGTATCATTGACGCTGGACTCTTTGATCTCAGACGGACGGTTTACACGCTTAACAAACTCATATTCCTTATAATCGAAATCCGTGTTCTTGAACGCCTGCTTGAACAGATTGATCATTATACCATTGGCTGTTGTAAAGAAGATCTGCGTCTTCTGCTCAGCCATGGATTTCAGAATATCAAGAACATTCAGCACCTGTGTATCGTCCATGGTGGCCAATGGCTCATCCAGAAGCAGGAACTGCGGTGCATCCGGTGCAGCCATGTGAAGCGCAAACATAACTGCCATCGCGATAGTGGATCTCTGACCGGTACTCATCTCGTAAGTCCGTATCTTCTGATGATTCAATCCGCGGATAGCATAGATTCCATCCGAATCAATGCCCAGTTCTTCAAACTCTCCGGAATGGTGCATCCACTTGAAGAATTTGCTGATTTGCTGGATATTGCTCTTGATTCCCTTCTCCACGAAGGAACTCAGTGAAGGCATTTTCTCAAAAGCCCGTACCGCATTGGCGCATCTTGCCACCTGCGGCTCCACTCTTTTGATCGTTGTCTTGTACTCTGCCAGTTGCTGCTTCTCAAAGGCGATGTTATCCTGTGACTCCAGGCGTTCCACTTCCAGCTCACATTTATCAAATAATACGTGGTACTTTGAAACCCAAGATGAAAGCACCATATCGTCCTGAACGGTAAACCTTGTCTTCAGGTTCTCCAAGGCCTGCTCGATCTCACGGTTGTCATCCATATCCAAAGCTTCCAGCATGGAATCAAGCCTGTGGATATCATTTCTGAGAAGCTCTTCCTTCTGCTCATTCTGTTGAATCTGTCTCTGATACTTGTCTATGGCCAGCTGAGTGCTTCCCAGCTCGATCTGTATCCTGTTCAGCCTGTCTGACAGGAATTCCGTATATGTCCCCTTGCCAGATCTCTTATATTCCAGATAGGTAGAGTCTGTTGTTTTGTACTCGCGGCATGCATTTATATTCTTTAGCGAGAAACCCTGTGCATCCAATGCGGACTGCTGCTCCACTATTTCTGCTTTCCTTTTCTCCTTATCGCTCTTTGATGACAGATAATCGAAAAGTCTCTTGTAATCGGATCCGCATTTCTCCACCATAGGAACCGTATCCGCGATCTCAGCGAGCTCTTTTTTTGCCTTATCTATCAGCCTCTCATGATCAAGAATCTTCTCCACTTCCATGATAAGTTTAGAGATCTTCTCAATGCTCGAAATAAGAGCATCCATACCCTCATCTACAACAACAGCACTGTCAATGATATCGATCAGCTGCTGCGTACTCTCATATTCATGACCACAGAGCGGGCACTTTGCATCCGTAAGCAGTGTTTTTCCGATTTTCCTTAGCTCGATTGCTTGCTGCTCCTTTTCCCCGAATGCCTTCTTCGCCTCATTATATTTATTTTCAAGTTCCTGCCGCTTGCTTCGAGCCTGTGCCAGCTGTTCCTCATACTTCTTTCTGTCTTCCGGTGATACCGCCTCATAATCCCCGGACTTAAGAAAATTCACTATAGCAGTACGCTGCTCGATCTTGGATATGTAATAAAGCTCTCTGTCCAGCTTTGTCAGCTCATCCAGCAAAACGTTCACCAGTTTAATCGTATCTTCGTGACCCAGCACATTTTGAACGATTGTCCAGTTCTTGATATCAACATTTACCCGGTCAACACGCGCCTGTATCTCGGTCTGCTTCTCTCTTTCCGCAAAAATCTTTTTCTTTATCTCACCGTTCTCTTCGGCAAGCCTTGTTATCTCATCTGATTTTTCCTTCTTTTCCTTGACGTATTTCAGATTATTGCTCTTTACCTCTGCCACATCAGCAGCAATCTGGGCAAAGGTCTTTCGGCTCAATTGATGCGTATCCAGCACATCTACATATTTTCTAACAAGCGTGAGTTCTTCCATGATCCTCGGATAACGATCACTGGATGCCTTCGGCAACTTCGCACGGATAATAAGCTTCAGTTCAATAATTCCATGCTCAATATCTTCCGACTTTGAACTGTCGCTCTTCTGGGATAAGCTCTGCTCGTAAACCTGTGCCCAATATTTCGCATCACTCAGTTCCTCTCTGAGTTCCGTGTACTTGTCATCAAAAGCTTTCTTGAATCTCTGCCACTTCTTCTCATGATCCACAACTGATTCGCCGAACATCAGATTTCCGAACATGGATGCAAAGCTATCCTCACTGTTATCTGATTCATGGATAAACTTATAGGCGGCCTCAGAATCAAAGGCATTGAATCTGTTGAAATTGTCATTCAGATTTGTTTTGGTTCTTCCGACCGGCACACCATACCAGACACGCTCAATTTCTTTGCTGTTCTTTTTTGAAAAGCCCGGCGTAAAGGTATGAACACCAGCCTCCTTGTCGTAAATATACAGTCTGGGATAGCTGTCCGTAGGAAGCTTTACCTTAAAATCCTTCACTCTTCTGACCTCTGCCGTCAGAGCGTATTCTATCGCTTCCAGCACGGATGTCTTCCCTGATCCGTTTGCTCCAAAGAAAAGGTTGATCTGTCCGAATTCCATTACCCTCTCATCGAAACAGAAATCACGGAATCCGGATGTATCAAGAGATTTCACCCACTTCACCTGAGGTACTGCGGAATGCGTCATGGCAGAATAATCATCGTCCATCACATAATCCGCATCAAAGCGCTGTCCGGAAAGATATGCATCTACCTTCTTCGCCGCATAGGCTTCCGTAAGGCAACCTGTCAGATGCTCTTCGCGAAGGATCCGATCCCATTCCTGTACCGGAGACACCGCACCGATCTCATCGTGGGATGTCTTTACTATACCATTGATGAATGTAATGGTTTCTTCCTCGGAAAAGACATATTTCCTTCCGTAAGTCTTATTGCTCTCAATCGTCTGAATCGGGATGTTATCGGAATCGTTATCAAGAATATAGACGATATAGACCATCGCTGAGCTCTGGCCGTTCTTAATATCCTCGTAGTACAGATCATGCTGAAATTTCTTCCACTCATCTTCCTTGTCAATGATGTCACTGATCCTGGTATCCTTCTGATAAACGATGATATATTCGTCATCGCTCAGCTTCGCAAGGCAGAAATGACACTCAAAACCGCATATCATTGCTGACTTCTGTTCTCTGATACCGGTCTTTTGAACGATTAGTTCAAATCCTTCTTTATCCTCTTCCTCCTGAATAGCCTGACGATGTTCCAGACGGATTTCTTCCATCCGCTCCGTTGCATCAAAGAATTCTTCTTTATCACTGGATATAAAAGAATTATCTCTTTTACTGTCACCGATCAGTTCATCAAGCACATCCAGCTCAATATCCGCATCCCATCCGATATCATCCAGATGCTTTTCATAAAGGGATTCCACAAAATCATCATATGCTTCTTCCCCATAGAACACCTTCATGCAGGATTTGTAGCTGTCCCGGATATGGAATTTATATGACAGAGCATTAAAATACGCCGCATTCAAGAGCACAAGGTAATTGGAATAGGAATCTCTCTGATTCCAGGCATCAACTGTCATTTCCTTGCACTTCGAAAACAGCGTTTCATATATGATCATAGTCACCCTGGAATCACCCAGGCGATCTATCAGTTTACAGCACAGCGGAATATAAACCTCATCATCCATGAAGTCTGCAAGGTTATCCAGAACATCATCCATATCGTATAACCCCAGCACCTTTGATACGGAATCACAGATGACATTCTTCTGAAGCGCATTCATTTTGGAATAGAAATACGCCATAATATTCAGAAGATCATATTCGACTATGGAGTCAAACTCGTTTTTCGTAAAACCGTAAAGCTGACGGGAATACTCTGTAAGCATACCTGTCACAGCCTTGTTAGCTATATCACTTGAACCCTGCCCCTTATTGATAACGCAATACTCCATAGCAATCCGCTCCTATCTCTAATAAAACGTAATCCGGCACGTCTTCATCTTCACATTCACGATCTGCGAACAGCGCCCCTGCTGCCCCTGATCAAGAATGATCTGTCCGCCGAATTCCGCCATTTCCCCAATAATCTCCTGCGGCTTTAAGCTGCCGTCCACCCGGAAGTAGAACATTCTCACTCCGGCCTTGATACCTTTCTCTATATACGCCTTCAGCGCCAGTCTGGACTTAAACACCAGACGATTCATTCTAAAGTAATTGTATTTTTCTGACGAACACTCCGGCACCTTCCCGTCAATAGTGTGATTCCTCATTATCTGGGCATCCGTCACATTATAATAGTCATAGGCTATGGCTCCTTTTTCGGAAGCACCTATATCCCACGTGGCATCCATGTGAGTAGGCGTGCCGTCAATGTTCACCAGATTCCATGCGTGATCACTTGTCCGTCCTTCATCCGTGGTTGCCCTGCCGGATACGACCAGGCATCTGACATCCACAGCATTCAGCAGCACCTTTACTGCCTTTGCGATTCCCTCGCATTGCGCCCTGTGATGGGCAAATACCCCGATGATATTGTGGCTCATGATCACCTGCGCCGGATCGCTCTTATCAGCGCCGTCGAAATCATAGGCAATGGTACTGCACATGTAATCGTGAACCTTCTGTACCTTCTCCAGTTCCGATCCTTCCGTCAGCTTCAGCTGCACTGCCAGCTTGTTGACGGTATCCTGAATCTTCTTGTTATATTGCCGGATCTTATCCTCTGTAAAGAAATACTTCGGACATATGGCAATATTTCCAAACGCATCCTGTGCCATACTGATCACCGACTGATTCAAGTAATAGATCAGCGGATTATCGTCAGTTATGGCACAGAATATGCGATAAACCATCTCTTCGGACACACCGTCCGATTTTTGAACAGGGATCAGATCCTTATGCTCCTGCAAGCCCTTATAGAGGATCTTGTATATCTCCTGCTCCTTCTTATTCAGTTGATTGTAATAGTATCTGTCTACAATCACCCAAGATCCCCTCCAGATGCAACGCCCGCGCCATCATAATCTGTCAATGTACCCGTATTACCACACCAGTCGCAGGTGAAAGTCTCTCCGGTAACGATGTTGCAGTTCAACTTCTTGCAGGCATCGCATACCACGAAAGTCTTCCTGCCGCAATAAGGGCATCCGTTATAATCCTTTGTCATTCCAAGCATTCCCTTCAGGACGGTGGCATCGTACCCTTCTCTCTTCGCCTGATCCATCTCCACAGGAAATGCCCATGTACTGTTCCACATATCGCCGGCCTTCTCCATACGGACTCCGTATACCTTTCCGGCTTCCTTGCATCTGCAAAGCGCTATCTTCGCCTCAGCGCCTCTTCTGATATGTGAAGTATATTTCGCTACTTCCTCCTTCATCCGCAGCTACCTCCGGTATCAATTATTCAAAGTATGCCAGCACCAGAGTAATATCATCCCCACAGCCCAGCCTGCTTGTCTCATCCAGCCA
>JAIKWF010000106.1 GCA_024685005.1 Lachnospiraceae bacterium | reverse complement strand
GGGTATACGGCGAAGCCGTACATCCGGAAAAGCCCGAAGGGATTTGCCGGATGGCTGCACGGCGGAAATATAGGTATTTTTTATGGATACAAGAAAGATACCGCCCCTGGTTACACTGACGGCAGCCCTTGCCGCCAGCATCGTAACATATCTGGGGCACTATGAGTTGAAACGATCTCTTGTTATCATACTTTGCGTGATCCTGGGATTCAATTTTCTGGGCAATCTCATCAAGATTTTGTTTGATAAGCTGGGAATGAACATCGAGACCATCAAACAAAAAGAAGAGGAAAAGAGAAAAGCCGAAGAAGAGCAGAAGGAAAACGAGGAAAAAGCAAAGCTTGAAAATGAAGACGGTTCCGTCAGAGAGAAGGAAGAAGCAACGGACCGCTTGGGGGAGTAGGAGGGTTAGCCTATGGACGAGGCCGCAAGGAAGCGACTCTGGGTTGATTATGCCAGAACAAAAAGAGACGATATCCGGGAAAAACTGATCCTGGAGTATGCGCCCCTTGTAAAACTGGTAGCCGGTCGGCTGAACATGTATTTGGGGAACAACGTAGAATTTGATGACCTGGTGGGATACGGAATATTCGGGCTCATCGATGCCATAGATAAATACGATGCATTTAAAGATGTAAAATTTGAGACCTATGCCAGCCTTCGGATCAGGGGTTCTATTTTGGACCAGATCCGTAAGATGGACTGGATTCCCAGGACCATCCGTAAAAGGCAGAAAGAGATCGACCGGGTCATGGCCAACATTCAGGCGGAAAAAGGACGGCAGGCCACCGACGAAGAGATCGCCCAGGCGTTGGGAATCACCCTGGATGACTACGGCGACTGGCAGTCTCAGATGAAGATCACCGGCGTGGTTTCGCTGGATGAGTATCTGGAAACAGGAAGCGACATTTCCGGAGAGCGCAGCAGCATTTCAGAAGACTTCAGACAGCCGGAAAAAGTAATGGAACAGACTGAGCTGAAACAGATGCTGATCGATGCACTGGAGCTTTTGACTGAGAAGGAAAAAATGGTGATCACCCTTTATTACTACGAAGAAATGACCTTAAAGGAGATCAGCAGAGTACTGGAGGTTTCAGAATCCAGAGTATCTCAGCTTCATACAAGAGCACTTTCCAAAATGAAAACCAAAATGGGTAACTACATGGGTATCCTACACAAACAGGTATAAGGGGAAACGCGTATGAATGGATATTTCAGACTGAATATACAACAGACAGGAACCATGCTTGAACTGATCCCGCCCAGTACAGCGGACGGTGTGATGCCTCCCATCGGAGAGATCACGGCATATCTGCAGAGTAAGCGCATTACCCAGTTTGACTTGAAAGGGATCAATGATGCGCTGACAACCATCCTGAATCAGCCTGCGCTGGTTCCGCTTCTGCCGAATGCGGTTTTCCCGGAGCACGAAATGATGAACCTTACCCTGTCACCGGATAAGATGACGGTTACGGCCAGATTTTATGCCCCCAGTACCGGCGGAAGTCAGATGGGAAAAGATGAGATCTTAAAGGATCTGGCGGCCCAGAGGATCAAAATGGGCATCGACGAATCTGCTATCGATGCATTTCTTGCAGAGAGAACTTATTGTACCGATATCGTTATTGCCAGGGGAAAACCGGCAAGACACGGAGAAGATGCCAGGATCGAGTATTTTTTCAATACGGATCTGAATGCCAGACCTGAGAGAAAAGAAGACGGATCCGTAGACTTTTTCAACTTAAATACCATCAACCATTGTAAGGAAGGCGATCTGCTGGCAAAGCTGTTTCCGGAAGATCCCGGAGAAGAAGGCTACAATGTGTTCGGAGAGGTGGAAAAGCCCAGAAAGGTAAAACACCTTACTCTGAAATACGGAGCCAAGATCGACATCAATGGGGATAAGACGGAGCTTAACAGCCAGATCAACGGTCATGTTATGTTAACCGGAGGGAAAGTGTTCGTATCTGATGTGTATCAGGTAGAAAACGTGGGCACAGCCACCGGAAATATTAATTCCGAGGGAAGCGTTCTGGTAAACGGAAATGTCCAGACCGGTTTCTCCGTTACAGCCACCGGCAACATTGAAGTAAAAGGCGTGGTGGAAGGAGCAACACTGATCGCAGGCGGAGACATTATCATTGCCAGAGGTATGAACGGTATGAATCGCGGCAAACTGGAGGCCGGCGGAAGCGTTGTTTCCAAATTCATAGAAAATGCGGAAGTAACGGCAGGCACCTACATTGAAGCAGATTCCATCATGCACAGCAAAGTCAGTGCGAAAAATGAGATCCGTGTTGACGGAAAGAAGGGCTTTATTGCCGGCGGAATGGTAAGAGCAACCACCCAGGTATCCTGCAGAGTATTGGGATCTGCCATGGGAGCTGATACCGTAGTGGAAGTGGGAGTTGATCCCGCTATGAAGGCAAGATTCCAGGAACTGCAAAAAGAGATGCTGGAGATGCATAAAAAGCGCAACATGATCAACACAACCCTTACCGGTGCTGTGGCCAAGATCAAATCCGGCGCCAAGCTTCCACCGGAACAGATGCAGTATGTACAGTCTCTGATGCAGGCAGCCAAGCAGCTTGAAGAGAAGCTGGAGGAAGACGATATGGAGCTGTGCGATCTGGAAGAGCTTCTGAGTGAAAAGACCGAATCCTGCGTAAAGGTAAGAGATACGGCTTATCCCGGTACCAAGATCGTCATCGGAGATGAATCGGTTACGCTGAAAAAAGAGGTGTCCTACTGTCGTTTCCATTATGATAAAGGAGATATCAGGTCAGCCACATACTAGGTTTACATAATATTTCGTACAGTGATTTTTCGGGGAATATCGGGAATGGATGCATTCACAGATATTCCCCGTTGTTTTCTGTAATTCAAATTCTGTCATTCAAAACTTGACCTGTGCAGTAGGGATGTTATTATATAAAATGAGGATGCTGTGCGAAACAGGAACAGCAATTGTTTTCAATGAAAAAATATCAAAGTAGTAAGACGAGGAGGAGATTGCATGCAGATCGGAATCGTGGATTTGAACAATGCCATGATCAGACCTCAGGATCTGGCGATCATGAAACAGAATGAAGACAACAAAGGAATGGTCAATCAGGCCGTTTTTCAGAATACGGTAGATAAAAAGACGGAAGAAAAAGCCAGCAGCGTAAATGCGGCAAGCGATGTGGAGCTTCTTCCGGGCCAGATGGATCCGTCCCAGGGCGGCAATAATACCTATGACGGAGATGGCGGCTCAGGCCGGCGGAAAAAGAGACAGGGGGGAGAGGATGAATCGGACATCCCCGTAGAAGGCCGCGTGATCCGCAAAACAGCAACACATTTTGATTCGAAAGCATGAGGGAAAAAGATGAATGAAATGAGCTATCGCAAAGGGATAAGATGTTTTTTTGTAGGTATAATTATTGCAGTATTGTCTGTTATATCTTCGAACAGTTTACATGCGAACGAAACTAACTATTCTATCAAATTTGAGCTTGAAAGCAAATGGGATACCGGGTTTCAGGGGACTATTTATATTCAAAATACAGGTGACTCAACAATAGAGAATTGGGCCTTTTTGATGGATCTTTCCAATGATATTCAAGATATCTGGAACGCCGGCATTGTTGAAAAAAAAGATGGAAACTATTTGATCAAAAATGCCGGTTGGAATAGAAAAATACTCCCCGGAGGAACTGTTTCCTTCGGCTTTCGCGCCAAAGGAGTCTATGTATCTGCTCCCACAAACTGTGCTTTACATTTGCCGGAACGTAAGGATATTACAGAGAATATCAAAGTGGAGAATGTCGTTGAACAGAATTGGAATAATGGTCAACAAGGGAAGATTATAATTACAAATCTTACAAATAGAACAATAGAAGGATGGAACTTATCATTTGATTATGAAAATCAAATATCCGATATCTGGAATGCTAAGATTGTAAATGAACAGACTGGACAATACACCATTTGCAGTAGCGATTATAATTATTGCATTCCGACAGGAAAGACAGTAGAAATTGGCTACATTTCCTCAGGAGAAAAAGAATTTCCACCTGCAAATTTTGTGTTGTCTGAACTGATTATTTCTGAATACTCAGAATCTGGAGAGTCGAATCCACATAACGGTGATTCAATTGATAGCTATATATCTGTAAGTATGAATACTGCCGGAGGCAAGGTTTTTACAAGCTACCATCCCGGTTTTTCTGATAGTAAAATTGATTGCGTTCAAGTTGAAGTTTACGGAGAAAATGCTGAAAGCATTCAGCTTGAGATTAACCCGAACCCTTCTTATCATCATGAAGATGAAGATTGTTTCTATGGCGTTCCGTTTGATATTCATACAGAGGACAGATTTGAATATGCCAATATTAAGGTGTATTTTTCTGAAATACTTTCACCGGAAGAATGCGATGATCTGCTTTTAGCATACCATAATGAATCCGATGATCGATTGGCTATCTGCATGGATAGCTACTATGATCATGATCAGGGGTGTCTGGTATACCGAACAGATCATTTTTCAACCTGGATTTCCGTAAAATGGAATTCACTGATGGATAAACTGAAAAAAATATTTGGGAAGGATAAAGAGAACGGCAGTAATACAAATGGAGCAACAAGTGGTCAAAGCTCTCATGGTGAAAGTAACACAGATGAAAATAATCAGGACCTTGTGATTATCGGCAATGAGGATACATCAGAGATCATCGATGAGGATACCAATCCTGCGTATTATGAAAAAACAACCTCATACACACAAGAAGGGGAAAGAATCGGACATTTATTTCCAAACTGTGATCTGATCAACTATCCCGCTTTTGCAATAGAAAACTATGAAAAGTATCAACAAGGTTATGCGTCCGCATCTGCGCAGGCTATCGTAGGATTGGATGAGTTAGCCACCTTGTTTTTTACTACCAGCCATTACCATGAAGAAAAAGGAACCACAACTGTCTCCTCCTGGCAATATCTTGCAGGTGATCTTACATACGATTTGGCAAAAGACATCGCATTAGATTATTCCGGAAACACAAATGATTGCGGCTTTTATGCGATCAATGACAGATTCCGGTATTTGCGGCAAATTAATCGACACAAAAAGAATTGTATTGCTATCATTTTTACAGACGGTCGGGAAAAGCATGCGGATAAGACTTCGGATGCTTATGATGCATTAATAAAATCCGGTATCACAATATATGTAATATCAGTTGGAGGCTATGAGCCGCAAAGGATTTATAAAGATGTAGCAAAAGCCACTGGCGGTCAGTGTTTCATGGTGTCCGGCAATTCTTATAATTCTGTTATAAAAACCATCTCCGAATCTTATTGCAAGAAGTATAATCTTCAGCCGGGTGCTATCCCGGGGGATATGTCCGGGGAAGAAAGTTCAAACGGAAATGGAAATGGCACTGGAAATTCTTCCGGTAATGAATCCACAGACGATCCAAACATGTCTGAAACACCTTCAGGTGACTTGTTGCAGGAAGATTTTTTCATTCGTTTAAAGAATGTAGGAGGTAAAAGCTGGGCCGGAAAAAGTGACAGTGAATTAAAAGCGGAGGCAAAAAAAGTAAATCTGCTCTTTAAGCAGGTAGGAATAACCGATCCGGACAGCGCAAAAATGTTTTTAGCAACATGTGCATATGAAAGTAATTATGGTAATTGCCCACGGGAACTTACAAATTCTGTTTCTTATCATAGAGATGAGTTTAAAAAAAATAAGTATACATATGACGAAAGAGGTGCAGGATATATACAGTTGACAAGGCGGGATGCGCAGAATAGATGCATAGAGTTTTTTGCAGATTATTTTAACGACAAAGGACTAGCTTATACAACACCTGATGAACTTGAGAATAAAATCAGAACGCAACAAAAGAGTGATAGTTCTGCCAGAGTTGATTTTATTGCAGAAGTATTACCTTGGGAATCTGCAATATGGTACTGGGGAAGAGAACCTAAAATTGCGGGAGCGGGGATTAATAGTTATATAGAAAAAACAATCAGAACAGATTTGGCGGCAAGTGGAAGTGAAACTGAAGCTAAGGAAGGAGTAAGAGAAACAATTTTCTTTATTTCGCAATGTGCTCTGCACGGAGACATCCATGATGATAAAGATGGAAGCCGAGATGATCGCTTAAGGAGGATCAGAGAGGCAACAAGAGATTTGAAATATGGTAAGAACGAAAGAAAATTTGCCGAAGACGAAAATGGTACATATGTTTATCTGCCGGGTGGAGCGCTGAGTATTACAATCGAAGAAGGTCTACACTGGTTAGATAGAAAGAAAGACTATGATATGGTGATGAACGCATGGTAAAAAGGAACAGAAAACAAATCTTTACTTGCTTATTAATGATTAGCGTGTTTTCTTTAGCTGGATGTGAAAAAAACGATGATAATAAGATCGATTCTCAAATTAAACAAGAATCAGTTTTGGATTCAGATTTACATGTGACTACTTTGGAGGAAAGGAACGACA
>JAIKWF010000079.1 GCA_024685005.1 Lachnospiraceae bacterium | reverse complement strand
CGATCGTCTCCGCTGTTTCCTTGTTAGCAGCCGCTACCTTTGCAGCTTCAGCTTTATTTTTTTCCACATCAGAAACAGCCGAAGTTTCCTTCGGCTTCTGCTCTTCATTATTCTGATTCATCACGGCAGCCAGAAGGCTGTCCAAATAATCTTCGCTTGAACTCATGAATCCTACTTCCGTGGAAAAAAAGATAGCAGACTGGGGCATGCCCAGCCTGCCGTTAATCTTACTATAACACCAAATCGTCTATGATTCTAACCAGATTGCCGATCTCAGGCTTTGAAAGCTGCGCATCCGCTCCAAGGGAATCACCCTTTCTCTTCATTTCCTCATTTACAAGCGATGAGAAAATAACCACAGGTATGTGCTTTGTTTCATCATTGCTTTTTACCAGCTTGGTCAGCCTGTGACCGTCCATTAACGGCATTTCAATATCCGTGATCAGACACTTCACATGTTTATCCAGCGTGCCTTCATTCTTGCACTCCACGATCACATCCCATGCTTCCTGACCATTTTCCGTATGGATCAGATTCTCATATCCGGCCTTCTTAAGCGAATCAACGATCAGCTTATTCAGAAGGGGCGAATCCTCTGCGATCAAAATCGGGACATCGTTTCTGGTTCTGGTTCCGAGTTCATCGATCTCCGTCAGTTTCAGACCTGTCTCCGGACTGATATCCGTTACGATCTTCTCGAAGTCAAGGATAATGATCAGCTTTCCGTTGATCTTAATGATACCGGTGGAAATACCGTCTTCCGGATTTGAAACCGCAGTTCCCGGCTTAATGATCTCTGTCCAGGACACTCTGTGAATTCCCACCACCTGATCAACATGGAACGCGATGTCCAGTTTGTTAAAATTGGTGATGATAAACAGTCCTCTTGGCTCAGATTGTCCTCTTTGCAGGCAATTCTTGAGGTCGATCGCAGTGATCATCACATCACGCGGCATGAAAATACCCTCAATACTCGGATGCGCATTAGGTATGGGAGTTACGGGTTGATACTGTATGATCTCTCTGATCTTGGCAACATTGATACCATAAGAATTACCATCAACCATAAACTCTAAAACCTCAAGTTCGTTCGTTCCGTTTTCAAGTAAAATATTAGTATCCATTCTCCCACCTCACAAACACCTTCTGATGTACGGAAAAAAACATACCGCCTGTTTAATTATAGCAAAAATTACCGAAATTGTATATAATTTTCTGAAAAAAGGATCTTCACTTTCTTACTCCATTTTCCGTACCTTCTGGACTTGCCGTTTTTCCTGTAAGCTCTTACTCTGATATAATATGTTCCCTTTTTAAGCTTTTGGAAAGAAGCCGTCCTTGCCTTGCTTCTCTTGCGTTTCAGGATCTTCTTACATTTCTTGTCCCCGCAGACCACATATTCAAATCCGTCCGCTTTCACATTTTGGGAGATCGTCACTTTGATCTTTTTCTTCCCGGTCGTTTTAACGGACCGGATCACCGGTTTTGCAGGCTTTGTCAGCGGCTCATTGTTAACATCCGATTCCTCCGGCGTATTCCCACCACCGGCTTTTTCCTCTACCGGTGTAACATGGATGCTTCCTTCATAGTACGGGCATTGCGGTGTAAACGTAACCAGCAAACCGACGCTGTCCTGACTCAGTGTATAGTCAACACCCTTTTTCAGCTCTTTTTCCAGGCAAATCCTTCCGCTCTTATCATACAGCCTTGCCGTAACGGTGATTTCAGATTCGCTCATATCGATCATCGGCGCCGCGATCACATCATCCAGGACTTCGCTGCTGCCACACATTATGCAGCAAACCCGTATGCTGCCGCCTTTTTCAGATCCAATATCAGAAGCCGAACACTTACGGATTATCGTTCCCTCCCCCGGCAGCTGCCAGTTGTGCTCGCAATACGATATACCGTTCCCACGCTGACCTCCATCCGGCTCCTTTTCTTCCTCACCCGACTGGATGCTCTTTGCATTTACTCTGACACAGAATCGAATTATTTCCCGGTTATCCGGATCCTTCGGTTTGATGCGGATCATACATTTTCCATAATTTTTTGCCGTCAGATTCCCATCCTGATCCACAGTAGCGATACTTTGATCGGATGAAATCAGTGTAACTCCTGTATCATCCTCACAATATGCTGCATCATAGGGAACGCTTGCATCCACCTTGTAGGTCTGTCCGCTGACCAGGTCATACATATCACAGTACTGCCCATCCATAGAAATCCTCGTTGTGGGATGGCAGGACTTTCCATCCTGCGTGATCTCATTAAGCTGCGCCCTGGGCAGTGGTTTTGCCGACAGATTGATATCCAGTTGATGCCGAAGCGTATCTTCCCACTCGTCTCCCGTAGGAGCATTATCATATAGGGAAAAATGCAGGGTGTCCGATTTCTTCTTCTCCGTGCCGGTAGCCGAAATCTCACAAACCATACTTTGCCAGTTGCCGGATACCGTAGACAACTGAAAGCCCCGATCACCATACAAAAGTCCCGCATCCACATATCCGCCTTCAGCCTGATCCGGACCGATGGTTACCGTCAGGTTTTTCTTTTTTCCGTAATACAGTTTAAACTCGGAGGATTCAGCATTTAACGTCTGCGGCACTGTATCGTTTGGCGCCATCACCACACTATAGCTGTAACCTTCCGCAGCACTTGTATCATAGTAGGATGCCCAAAAATAGCCGGATCCCTGTCTCTCATCGCCACTTCCCCAGCTGTTCTTGCATAGCCAGGCACCGTTTCCGGGAGTCTCAGTCAAAAATGCCTCCTTCGGGAAATTGTCGTTCCATCCCACGACCTCCACTGCATGCCACGGGATCGCAACCCCGTTCGTTTCATTTATGTGGGTACAAAATTAGGCTGTATAATCCGACGTATCGTTTTCGGGTTTTGACATACCGATATCAACCTCTGAGTTACGATACGCCGCGATGGAGACATACATCCCACCATATTGATAGACCATTTCTTTTCCCTTTTGAATATCCTCAGGGGCGTCGGAAAGAGTTGTCCGATAGGATTTTGCATAGTCAAAATTTTTGAAACGCAAAGCACTGTCCTTTAAGTCCTTCCGTTCTTCATAGGGAACCTGCTCTTCCGTTGCAGTGCCGCGACCTTTGGCAATTTCCCGTCTTGCCGTGTCATAATTTGACCCCTGGGATACTCCGGAATACAAAAAATCTCTGAAGGTTCCATAAGTAGATGAATAATAAGTTTGGCTATTTACCAACTCGTGGTTGATATTTATAAATTCCCGAAGCTTCTTTGCCCCGGTCTTTTAATGGCACTAGCCTGATGCCTCTACCTGATCTAATTCAGGCTACATTGAGTCTTACGACTTTCTCTTTTTCTTTGACAGGAAGATCTTTGTATCCGCCGGCCTTTATGATCTGGTAGGCAGCATTTACATCGGCGTTAATCAGTATGCCCCTGTTGCTTTTGAACATTCCTCTTTTTATGCGCCTTGAAACGTCATAAAAAGCATTATCAGGGGTTTCTCCGTCCAGATAGCTGGTTCCGCTCGTATAACTTTCCTTTACGATGCTTACCTTAATCCCCGCTATCTGTGCCTTATAACAGATCATATCGATTAGCACCCTGTAAGGGATGGATACAAAGATCTGGTTTGTTCGTTTTCCCAGTTCCACGTTCTGTTTCCATCCTCTGTTGTTGCCGATGATGATATGGTTTACATCGTATACCTGCGCCAGAGTGATCACCCTCCGGCTTGCCTTATGCAGGTAATCTTTTACCTTATGATTTCGTTTTTCCGTCAGGCGTTCCATCCTGTTTGTAATATTCCGGCGGTTATTCTTTTTCGCCACTTCCTGCAGCCTTGCTTTTCTTTTGTTGTAATACCTGTTGATGGACTTTATTGGGCGTCCGTTGATGATGATCGGTGTACCGTCTGAAGACAGGGTAGCCGTGATCAGATTATTCACACCAAGATCGATCCCCATGATATTTCCACGCTCTTTTGGCACATCCGTTTCCTGCTCATACATAAGCTGGATCTGAATACTGTTTCGATCGGCTTTAACCCGGATCTGTTTTACAGCTTTGTGTCTTGCCTTTATCTTGATCTCTTTTAAAAATCCGGGCATCATGATCCGTCCATCCTTATCGATGGAGAAGTTCTGGCTGGTGATCACAAGAGCACTCCTGCCGTTTGTCGGATCCAGATATCCGGGCTTTCTGGGGCGCCCCAGAAACTTATTCGGATTCTTTTCATACTCTATAAGAGAATGATAGAAAGACTTCCACTGTCTGCATTTTTCCTGGATACAAATCTGGCTGCAGGTGGCATAGGGCATTGCCCTATAAACATCATGCCTTTTCATATGCCAGCTGAGAAAAAAGGCATCTGCGATATAGCATCTTTATCTACAAGCTTCAGTGCTTTCTTTTCATCCCGTCCGGTATTATACGTAGCGATAGCTTTGTTGATGCCATCATACACTTTAAGTACGCTGCCCAAACAGAAACGGATTTACGTGTCCGTGAGGTGATGGAATCAGAACTCGGGATAAAAGATCTGCGGCACTCACGACAAAGATATCTCTGGACACCATCTTTCCGTTTTCCGTTTTTCACAACGTGTATGCCTTGGCAGTAAATACAGGAACCTTTACCATCAAAACGAGTTTCAATCAGAAATGATTGC
>JAIKWF010000030.1 GCA_024685005.1 Lachnospiraceae bacterium | reverse complement strand
GCCTACGATCTGATAACCGAAATGATGCATATAGATAACGGTTTCGATGATCTTTCTCCATCGGATCGTAAAAAGCAGCGCCAAAAGCATCTCCGTGAGCGGGTTGACGCTTACTTTGAGTGGGTAAAACTCAAATACACGCAGGTTACCCGCAACAGCACCATCGGTAAAGCTTTGGCTTACAGCATTCACCAGGAACAATATGATGATTCTTGCCAATCTGGGACAACGTTCTTATAACTCGCGGACAACGTTCCCGAAATATACGGACAGCGTTCCTATATTATCCGGACAAAGAACACTGTCCCAGAGGGACAAGCTAGCATCTTAGGTTTTAATGTATCACATAAAAACTTACTTGTCATCAGCCGGAGGCTGATGCGGCCGCGTAAATTTACTGTAGGAAAACTAGGTGTAGAGTACTCCCAGAATCATAGATAAGCGTCAGACTTGACACGCCCATCATACTACATCACTGTTTTCCTGTCAAAAAAGGAAACCCGCCGTCCGCTTCGCTACCGCCGGCCTTTGAATTGATAGGATTTCGACAGCCTTTAGGATATCGATAGTAATCCTTGCTTGTGCTTAGTGACTCTTTTAATCTGCCTGTGCGGGATTGTCAAGGCCGTAGCCGCTTTGCGGTGCTTTGCAGCCTTGACAATCCTGCACAGCAGATTTTTTATTAATTAAGCACAAGCAAGGATGCTCAGGGCGCTCCGGCGCCCTTTATTCAAGGGCGGAGGCGTCAGCCTCCGACTTCCTATTTGTCAGAGATATTTGTGTATGTTCATTGTCACCTTCTTTTTATTCTGAAGGCTCAATGTATGTGTCATTACATCCGTATATTTAGCGATTTCATGCTCTGTCTTCGTTCGCCATCCGGTGATCGATTTCAACATATCATGCGCACTTAATGCCAGTTCTTCAGCTCCGGCGGCCTTGGGTATCTCTGCCTTCTGATATCTTGCCAGTTCCAGCATATTTCCACCGTTCAGATAATACTCCCTCAGCCTAGCCATCTGGCTTGCTCCATGCCTGCTCCAGCCCATGGCAAGTGTACTCATCCTGGACGATAACGCATGATATACGTGTCCTTCTGCGCTGCACGCTACTACACCGTCTTTTTTCCACAGTCTCTTTTTGGCAGCCGTCCAGTTATTCAGTATGTACTCCGCTGTTTTTTGTATCCGTTCTTTTGTCTTTTCTTTTTCCGCATATCCCTTCAGGATTTCAATCTCTTGCTGAAAATCCTCCCTGGTTCCGGACCTGATGATCTTGCATAGTCTCTCTCTGGCATCCTGCTGGCTATCCAGCATGTGGCCTGTTATTTTAAGCAGCGTCTTGCTCAAATGAAACTCGTCCAGTACATAGTTGATCCCGTGTATGCGCCTCTGCCCAGCTTTGATCCACGTTCCTCCATCCGCATTCAGATATATCTGTTTGATCTTATCCATCTCGTAATGCGCCTCGATATACGCGTACACCTCATCCCACAAGGCTTTGTTATCTCCATCACCTCTGCAGAAGTAATGGGCATTTATCAGGCGGTTTCGTTTGCTCCTGGGCGCCTCCGGCTCGATCCCCTCATACACATAGATCAGTTTGGTAATTGCCCCGTTTTTCTTATGACCGCGATTGTCTCTCTCAATGTCGCCTTTCCTGTTTTGGAACTGCAGAGAATAATGATCCTCATCAGCATCTATGTATAACTCGCTTACTGCTTTTTTCTGTTCCGGAATCTGATAGTTTGGTGGAAACTTTGTCTTATGAAGAAGATCCTTTACGGCTTGCTTAGTCACCTTATCTTCGGGTGAAACCGCCTCTCCTCCTTTACGGTATGATGTCTGTACTGCTTCTTCATACAGCCTTTCCATTGCCCCTTCGGACATCCGCTGATGTTCTTCAAAACCCACGGCCTTGTCCAAAAGATAACACATCAATTCTTTTCCTTCGTCTGTTTTTTCTGTTTTTGATGCAAACAATGTCTTATTAAAACACACTGTTCCCAGCGATGTTATCAGTTGTTTTTTATTCGTCTTTTCTATGTGCCACTTTTCTTTCCTCCAGTCGCTTGCTCTGAAGCATCGATTGATCTCCTCCAATGTGACACGGATAAACTCCTTGCCAAGGTCATCCACTATACATACCGTTTCTTTCTCCAGTTCTGCAAAGGAATCCGGCTCCTTGAAAAATTTATTGTGTGCTTCTATAAATCTGTTGATGCATACCTCGGCAAAATACTGTATAATCTCTTCCATGGGGATCTCCTCCTGTTTGTGTTTTGTTTTGGGCAACTAACACTTTATCACAGGATCCGGGGATCCCCTATCCCTTTATTGATTTTCCGACAAAAACTTTACTCTGGC
>JAIKWF010000003.1 GCA_024685005.1 Lachnospiraceae bacterium | reverse complement strand
TGAACCCCCGACACCACGGGTATGAACCGTGTGCTCTCGCCAACTGAGCTACCTCGCCATAAAATATGGGACCTATAGGGCTCGAACCTATGACCCTCTGCTTGTAAGGCAGATGCTCTCCCAGCTGAGCTAAGATCCCATGTTTGCGGGCTGCTTTCGCAACCCGCTTTGCTAGTATACTATGGCTGTATGCCATTTGTCAACAGTTCTTTTTATTTCTTTTTGCTTTTCTTTTAATTTAAGAAAAAAATCGTCATACCACATCTTCCTTCAGGGCTTCAATGATGTTGTCATCCTTGATCTTGCCGATGCTCATGGCCATGCTCAGAGCCACCACTGCAAAGACCGCGAAAACCACCAGAAGATACATCAGCAGATCCGGATCAAAGGTATAGATCTTTCTATCCAGCATACGATACATCAAAAAACTCAAAAACAGTGCGATGGGAACTCCTGCCACAAGAGCCTTGATGCCGTAAAGTAACGTTTCCAGTCGGATCATTTTTGCAAATCCCCCCTGTTCCAGTCCCATGGATTTGTACATGGCAAACTCTTTTCTGCGAAGGAGTACTCCTGTGGAGATGGTATTGATCATGTTAGCCACCGCTATCAATGTAAGCAGTATCGAAAAACCGTACATAGCCGTCTTGAGCATCATGGTCACCACATCCATGGCAATGGTGGCCTTGGACAGATTGACGCAGTAGTAATTATGATACCCTTCCGTTTCCATGAGCCCATAGATCCTGTTGGTCACTTCCTCCGGATTATCCGTCTGTACATACAGTTCGAAGGTCAGCTCCTCTTCCTTTTGCACCTTTACCGCCTTTGCATAGTACACGGATGCGGGCGCAAATACCGTGATCGAACCTTTTGGCGTTAAATGATACAGCCGGTTGTTCTTATTATAGGTAACAAAATCACCGATCTGCACTGCCGGCGGAAAGCCTTCCGGCTCGTCATAGTGCAGACTCTGCCCCAAAATCTCCTCGTTAAAAACAGCCTTTTCTCCCTGCTCATGGAAATAACCGTTCAGCAAAACGCCCCGCAGGGTATCCCCGAAATATTTCTCTTTTTCCAGTCCGTTTTCGGAAAGCATCTTTTCAAAATCCCCATCATCCAGCAGCACCAGCATCATACTGTCCACCTTCAGATCCGAAAAATCTTTTGTCAAAAATGCGGGATTTGCTATATCTGTATTGGCCAGCTGCGCATCCGGATCCCGGGAAGGTTTTTCAAAGAGAAAACTGATACTTCCTCCGGAAAAGACCTCATTCACGTCATCCATCTCCGATATAGCATTCCTAAGCTGGTCTTTTTCGGAAAGAGCACAGGACGCAGCCACCTGAAAAGGAAAGTCCAGCTCAAACTGATTCACGCGCTGCAGCACATTGCAAAAGTAATTTATGGTCAAAAACAAAATCACCGATACAGCTATGGAAACCGTGATCACCGTTCCTTTTACGCCATTTCTCCTGATATTCTTATAGGCAAGTTCTCCTTCGTAACCGAAGATCTTTCGGATCAGCGGATTAACCCGGAGCTTTCGGGCATTCACCTTTACCACACCTGTCTGCCGAAGGGCATCGATGGGCATAACTTTTGCCGCTTTCATGGCCGGGATCAGGGTGGATATGAAAATGGTCAGAGCGGAAAAGATCACAATGGCCAAAACCACCTGGGGCGCACAGTAGATGGGAATCCCTCCCCTCATGCCTTCCGCACCGTTTATGATATCCGCCGCAAGGACGCGTCTTCCCACAACATCCAGCGTGACCTTTGATCCGATATAACCGCAGAGGAGTCCCACCGGGATTCCGATGATCCCCAAAACCAGGCCTTCAAAATAAACCGAAAATCTCTTTTGCCTTGCTGTCGCCCCTACACTGGCAAGCATCCCCAGATAGCGCAGCCGCTCCGTCAGAGACATTCCGATGGAATTGACGATGAGTACCACGGAGGTTGCGATCACGATGATCAGGGCAACTATCATTACCAGAAAGAATCCCCGGTAGCTTCCGCCGCTTCCTTCAAAGGCAAATACGCTGAGCAGATATTCCGTATTCTGGGAATAATTTTCCACACCGTAATCCGCCACGATCTCCTTTATGGTTTTGATGGCTTTGTGATCGCAATGGGCCAGCGTGATCCTGACCAGTGTTTTTTCCTGATCCGGCATGTAAGAGGCATCCATTCCTCTGATAATATCCCAGTCCTTTGTGGGTCTGTTGCCATGCAGGATCGCCGTAATGGTGCAGCTTTCCGTGGATAAGGGGGTAAAGGATTCCTTCGAGCGGTAATTGCCGCCCAGGTAAACCGTCTTTCCATCTTCCACCGTCATAGACCGATAGCCCTGCTCAAAGGTCAGGGTATCCCCTACCTTCAGATCCAGACCGTTTTCTTTCAAAAAATTATCATCCACCGCGATCTGGGAATGGTTTTCCGGCAGTGTTCCTTCATAGTCCGTAACCACCATCAGCTGTTGGTATGCAAGATCTGCATGGAGAATATTTCCGACTCTGAACCTGTCTTCTTTCCCGCTATCCAGTCTGACACCGGAGGTGGTCTCTTCCATCTCGCAGATGCCGGCCTGATCGATGCGCTCATCTTCTCTTAGGGCTTCTACCTGCTGCCGGGACAGTTCTTCAAAGCAGGCATGTGCCTGTCCGTCGCAGCTTACAGTGATCATGCCAAAGAAACGGAAAAATGAAAATACTCCCATCAAAATAGCGCTGATCAGGGCCGTAGAGGTAACAATTCCCAGGATGGTAACAACAGACCGCTTCTTATTTTCCAGAAGGTGTCTGCAGGTCAGTCTTGCCATGATATTCATGATGCCATCACCTCCGACTTTTTAGAATCCCTGGTGATGCAGCCGTCTTCTATGGTGATCACACGGCCTGCGGAATTGGCGATGCGCTCATCATGGGTGATGATGATCACGGTTTGATTGTTTTCCCTGTTAAACTTTCGAAGCAGGCTGATGATCTCTTTACTGTTTTCCGAATCCAGATTTCCCGTAGGCTCGTCTGCCAAAAGCAGGGCCGGATGATTCATCAGCGCTCTTCCGATGGATACTCTCTGCTGCTGTCCGCCGGAGAGCTGATTGGGCAAGTGTCCCACTCTGTCTTTCAGTCCCAGCTTTTCAATAAGATCCGCAAGCAGCTTTTGATCCGGCTTTTTTCCGTCCAGTAAAATGGGCAGGGTCAGATTCTCTTCCACAGTAAGAATGGGGATCAGGTTGTAAAACTGATAGATCAGCCCGATGTTCCTTCTGCGAAAGATGGCCAGTTTGCTCTCATCCAGCTTCCCGATGTCGGTGCCGGCGATATTCACTTCACCGGTGGTGGGCACATCCACGCCTCCTAAGATATGCAGCAGCGTAGACTTGCCGGAGCCGGAAGGACCCACGATGGCCACGAATTCCCCCTGCTCTACGCTGAAGGATACGTCTTTGAGCGCATCCACTCTTGTCTCTCCGCTTCCGTATACTTTACAAAGATTTTTGATTTCCAGAATGTTCATATTCTTTGTTTTCTCCTTTCTCAATCACGTACTTTACGTTCTGAGAACAGGATAATCCTTTCATCTTACAATCCCGTGACTTCTTTATTACAATTTCGTAATATTGTCTGCAGCCTTCCTTCATATGATGGTTTTATATAAGCGCAGGAAAAAAGCGGTTCCCTCTCCCTGTCTGCTTTCCACCAGAATGTCTCCCCGCTGGCTTTCCATAATGCTTTTGGCCAGAGCCAGGCCGATGCCCACACTGTCCTTGCCTGCATTTTTCCCCTTGTAGAAACGCTCAAAAATATGGGGCAAGTCGTCTTCTGCAATGCCGCAGCCCGTATCTTTTATGATGATCTCCCGGTAAGTATTGGTATCGCTGCTGCGGATGGACAGGCTTCCGCCCTGATCCATATGCTCGATGCAGTTCTTAATGATATTTTGCAAAGCCTCCAGGGTCCAGTTGCGGTCGCACTGCAGGGAAAGGTCCCCGCCTACGCATTCACAGGTAATATCCTGCAGCTCCATCTGTATGGCAAAGGGTTTCAGTGCCTCGGTAAAAAGTTCGCCGCAGCTAACTTTTTCCATCTTCATGGTGATGGTTCCCGCATCGATCTTGGAAAGCTTTAGCAGGGTCTGGATCAGCCAGTTCATCCGGTCCAGCTGGGAAGACTGTGTCTTCAGAAACTCCGCTCTTTTCTCCGGATCGTCCTCTTTTCTGAGCAGGTCGTTCATCACCATCATGGAGGTCAGCGGGGTTTTCAGCTGATGACTGATATCCGCAATGGCATCCGCCAGGGCCGTTTTGTCCTTCGAAAGCAACTCCTTTTGATGGATCAGGGCAGTGGATGTTTTATAGATATTATTCCGCAGCAAAGACAGCTCTCCCTCTTCCTGATCGGCAATATCCGGAAGCTTCTGCCCAGAGAGAACCTTAACAAGATAGGTATTCATTTCGTCGATATCTTTGTATCGTTTTTTTGTCGTCCCTGCAAAAACTCCCGTCAGCAGGCAACCGAAAAGCAGCGCGATCACGCCGGCAGCCGGTCCTGCCAGAAGAGCTTCGCATACAGAAACAGCAACTGTACAAACAGCTGCTGCCGTGATCATCCTTCTGAAATCTTTGTTTTTGATCATGTTGGTTTTCCTTTTTTCCCCATACTCTGTTTCTTGATTACGGATCGCTCAATCTTATGACGTTGTAATCATCTGGTAGCCCATGCCGCGTACGGTTCGGATGATCTGCGGATCCGCCGGATCCTTCTCGATCTTATCTCTAAGCCGTTTTATGTAAACCGTAAGCGTATTGTCATTGACAAAATCCCCGCTCACATCCCATAGTTCCTCCAGCAGGCGGTTTCTGGACATGACTGCCCCGCGATTGGTATAAAAAGCCAGCAGCAGTCTGTATTCCAAAGCAGTGAGCTCCACATTCTCCCGGGTGCCGTCTTCCAGTACGCGATACACTCTGGCTTCCCGGGGGCTGATGCGGATGTGTCCAAGATCGATCTCATCGTTTTCCCCGGGCCCTGCCTTCTCTTTTCCTCTGCCGCTTCGCCGAAGGACGGTTTTAATCCGGGCCATGAGCTCGTTCACCCGGAAGGGCTTGCAAATGTAATCATCCGCTCCCATCTCCAGTCCCATGACCACATTCACCTCTGCGTCACTGGCCGTGAGAAAGATCACGGGGGTATCTTCTTTTTCCTTTATGGCTTTGCACACATCATAGCCGTTGCCGTCGGGCAGGTTAATGTCCAGTATGCACAGATCAAAGGTTTCTTTTTCTATGATCTCCTGAGCCGCTGCCCGGGTCCTTTCATGGATCACCTGATACCCCTCTTTTTCAAGAGAGTATTTCAGCCCCATGGCTATGGCATCGTCATCTTCCAATAATAACAGGTTCATCATCTTTTCCTCATCACCTTGTTTCTTCCCCCATGAAAACGGGGATTATATGTATCGCAAGTCTGCTTCATTATAGCATACACGGACAGGCTTGCCTACGTAAACACTGCTATCAGATTATTCGCAGGGTCTCCGAATTCATTCGTAATCCGGATGCTTCGCATCCTTCTCCGCACTTCGTGCTCCGATTACTCATGTCTTCGGAGTTTCTGCTTCGCAGAAATACTCGTAAGAAAAAAGAGCTTTGTCGCATGCAAGCATGCCAAAGCTCTTTTTCTTCCTCGTACCCTGCGAATAGTAATATCTGGGTTCTCACATCCGCTCCGGGGCGTCGAAGCCAAGGAGGGCGATGCAGCACTCGAAGATGCGCTCGGCCAGGGCCAGCAGGGCGACATAGCCTTTCTGCTTGGTCTCGTCGCTCTCATCGATGATCTTGGTACTGTGGTAGAAGCGGTTGGCTTCATTGGCCAGTTCGTAAACGTAGGCACAGATCTTGTGAGGTGCCAGTTCTTCATATGCGGTGCGGGCCACAGCATTAAACCGGGTCATGGCAAGGGCCAGCTGGGTTTCTTCTTCGCCGGCAGCGGCGATGAGCGTCGCCTCATCTACTTTCTTTCCTATCTGCTCATACTTAGCCAGAATGGATTTGATCCGAACCATGGTATAGAGGATATACGGACCGGTATCTCCTTCAAAGGAGGTAAATCTGTCTACATCAAAGATGTAATCCTTCGCCGCCTGATTGGACAGATCGCCGTACTTGATGGCGGCAAGGGCCACCATGTTGGCGGTCTCTTTTGCCTGCTCCTCATCTACGGCTGCCCCGCTGCTCTTTTTATTCTCCAGGATCTTATTCAGCATGGCTTCCCGGATCTGCTCAATGAGCATGGACAAGCGCATCACGCCGCCGTCCCTTGTTTTATAAGGCTTTCCGTCTTTTCCGTTGACGGTACCGAAGCCCAGGAAATCCAGCTTTGTATTATCATCCACGATCTTGCTCTTCTTTGCGGCGCGGAAGATCTGCTCAAAGTACAGGGACTGACGCTTGTCCACCACATAGATTACCTGGTCGGGTGCGTTTTCTTCCTTTCTCATCTCCAGTGTTGCCAGATCCGTGGTATTGTACAGGGATGCACCGTCGGATTTGAGCACCATGCAGGGAGGCATTTCCTTGGTATCGGTCTCTTCTTTCACATCGATGACCAGTGCCCCTTCCGATTCATGGGCATATCCTTCTTCCCGCAGTCTCTTTACCATGGCGGGAATCCTGTCATGTACCGTAGACTCTCCGTTCCAAAGATCAAAGTCTACGTTCAGGTTTACATAATTCTTTTTCATATCCGCTACGGAAACAGCCATGATGTGATCCCACAATGCCCGATAGCCACGCTGTCCGTCCTGGAGCTTTTTTGTGCACTCCATGGCGCCTGCCTTGTAAAGATCTCCCGCTTCCTTTCTTGCTGCAAAAGCCTCGTCACTCTCTCCCTCTTCTTTCTTGGGATTGGCTTTCTTGCTGGCGGTAGGATAGATCTCTTCCAGCTCGGAAATGGTAAAAGGTGCCTCCTTCGGATATTCTCCTTCAAAGCTGTCATCAAAATAAACAAGCTCCGGCTGTCGCTGCATCACCTCATAAATGATCAGTCCCATCTGCAGACCCCAGTCTCCCATATGGATATCACCGGTTACGTTATGTCCTGCAAAACGGGCGATCCGCTTGATGCTCTCTCCGATCACCGCCGAGCGAAGATGTCCCACATGCAAGGGCTTTGCCACGTTGGGTCCGCCGTAGTCCACGATGATGGTCTTTTGCTTTTCAGGTGGCTCCATTCCCAGCTTCTCATCGGCAGCCATTTTTTCCAGATACCCTTTTACAAATTCCTGTGATACATTCAGATTCAAAAATCCGGGCTTTACCACATCGATCATGGAAAAGACCTGCTCTCCGCCGTTGTCTTTCAAGGTCTGCGCGATCTTCTCCGCGATCTCAAAGGGGGGCTTTTTCTCCTGCTTTGCAAGGGCCATGGCGCCGTTGCACTGCAGCTGGCACAGATCCGGTCTGTTGGAAATGCTCACCCTTCCGCTCTCCTTCGGATAGCCTGCCTTTTCAAACGCCTCCTGCATGGTTTCCGATACCACAGTTAAAAATTCTTTCATTTCTCTCTTCCTTCCTCTTTTATTACCTGCGGGAGTAAATACAACCGCAATAGTTTTGTCTGTATAAATGAAACATTTCAGATAACAGAATGGAGCAAAGATATCCGCCCTTTTTCTTAAAGTCCGTGGGCAGGTAAACCGCTCCTTCCGGCTTTTGCAGCCTGCTGCCGATGTCATTGATGGCCGCTGCATCCTTCAGGGGGGACAATGTGAGGGTTGTGGCAAAAAAGTCCGCTCCCATCTCTGTGGCAAACTTTTCCGTATCGGCAAGCCGCATACCATAGCAGGCCCGGCACCGCTCTCCCCGCTCCGGCGCATCTTCCTTGCCCTTTGCCATCCGGAAAAACCGTTCCTCGTCAAAGGTCGCTTCCTCATAGGTGATGGGATATCTCTGTCCTGAAAACTGCTCTCTGATCCAGGTGACAAGTTCGGGGTGCTTTTCTCCCCGCTGTCCGAAATCGAAGCTTTCATATCCGGTGTCAGAAAGTGCCGGATCCGCTGCCCTGTTATAGGCATCCACCAGACGCCTTAACTCATCCGCTCTTTTTCTGTATTCCGCTTCCTCTGTGATATTGGGATTGTCAAAGTATACGGTGATCCGGAAAAAACAGGATAAGTATAACATACAATAGCTGCTGCAGGGAGCGCAGCAGCTATGCAGACACAGGCTTTTTCCCGCCAGGTCCCGATTGCTCAACAGCAATTCCAGTTCTTTTTGCGGATCATTTACGTTCATTGTTTTCTTTCTCTTTTTCTGCAAGCCGCTCCTGTTCTCTTTGCTTCATCTGGCGCACCGCCTCTTCGGCGGACACAATTTTGGCCTTTTCTCCGGCTTCCTTTTCCCTTCTTCTGGCCTCAGCTGCTTCTTCGGCAGCCTTTTTCGCATTGGCCATGGCCTTTACGGCTTCCGCCGCACTCTTGGCGCCGGTTACGGCAACCGCTGCCTTTTGTGCTTCTTCTCTGGCCTGGCGGGCAGTTTTTTCTTCTTTCTTTTCTTCTTTCTTTTCGCTGCCACCGTCTTTTGCTGCGACATCGTTTTCATCTTTTGAAGCTTCGGATCGATCTTCCTTATCCTTCTGCTTCTCTTCGGCACTCTTCAAATATGCCAGCTTCATCTCCTCGGAAGAAACCTTCTTTCCGCCTTCTTCCTTTTCTTTTATCCGCTCTTCCTTCTTCTTTTCCTCCTTGGGAGCATCCGCGATCTTTTTCTTGAATTCCTGTACGATATTGGCTGCGGTAACGCTCTGTTCTTTTTCTTCCTGCTCCCTTCTTGTCTCTCTGGCAGCAGCCTGCTCTTCATAGAGCTTATCATAGTACTGCTTGCCGCCTTCTTTTTCATGGCAATACAGTCCTATATATTCATCAAAGGGCATTGGCTTGGAATAAAAATATCCCTGTACATAGTAACAGCCCAGATCCCGAAGGAGTTTTACCTGTTCCTCGTTCTCTACCCCTTCGCAAAGGGTTCTGATACCAAGGCCCTCTGCCATTTCAATGATCTTTCGAAGGATCCATACGCTGGCCCTTGAGGTGATGGATTCGGAGAAGAACTCCCTGTCGATCTTGATCACGTCAAAGGGTACGTCTTTGAGCATATTCAAAGAGGAGTATCCGCTTCCGAAGTCATCCATAGCCAGCTGAATATCCATTTTTTTCAGCTCATTTGTGGTATGGATCATCAAAGATCTTTCATCCTGGAATACGGTCTCTGTAATCTCGATCTCAACATAACCGTTGGGGATCCTGTATTTTTTCATCAGACGCTCTACCTGGGGCAGATAGTCCGGGTTATGCATAAGCAATCTGGACTGGTTTACGGAGATGGGGTAGATCTCTTTTCCCGCATCGATAAGCTTTCGCTGGTGCTTGCAGACCTGCTCAAGCATATACATATCCAGTTTTTCCACAAATCCGTTCTTCTCGAATACGGGAATAAACTGATCCGGGAAGATCCTGCTTCCGTCGGGCTTGATCCAGCGTACAAGTGCCTCTCCGCCATGGACATGATCCCGTCTGATATCCCACTTGGCCTGGATGAAGACCTTAAACTCTTCATCTTCCATGGCCTTCTCCATCTCGGACTCGATCTTATCGTTTAAGAACATCTGGGATATGATCTGCTCGGAATAGGTGGCTACCAGCACTTTTTCATCCCCGGATAAGGACTTCCTTGCGGCATTGGCATGATCGATGATGATACCAATGTCCGAGTCGTCTCTTCGGATGTTGTAAACACCTCTCTTGAGACGGATAGGGAACATGATGCCGATCTCTTTTGCCTGCTCGTTGATCACCTGCAAAAGCTCTTCGAACTTCGCTTCCAGATTCTGATCGTTGCGGGCCAGAAGCAAAAACTGATCCGCCGTCATTCTGGCAATGAGCTCCTTGCTGGAAAAGATCCGCTCGCATTCTTTTACGATGATCCGCAAAAGTTCATCCGCCCTGTTGTGACCGTAGGCTTCGTTAATATACCTGAAGTTGGCTATATCAAAACGGGTCACCACATAGGGAATATTGGAATTGCTCGAAATATAATATCCCGCCACTTCACGGAAATAATTATCGTTCTTCCCTCCGGTAATGGGATCTTCGTATGCCAGTTTCTTGATAATATCACTGCTGTTCTTGGATGTCCACCACATATAAAGCAGCATAAAGATGGTGATCAGGAACAAAATACTGCTGGAAAGCAGCGTACGGAAAAGCAGTGCCTTTGTTACGGAGGTATAGACGGTTTCCGGGAAAACACTGACCAGATATACATCCTTTACGCCGGAAAGGGCACGCATCCCCAGCATGATCTTTCTTCCGGCATCATCCACCATCTCTGTTTTCAGATATCTGTTACGCAGGTTGCCGGACCCATCGTGGGGTCTGCAAAGCTGCTTGATATCCTGAATCTGCTTTTTGGAATGGGCATCTATGGCCTTTGTATGGAGCAACTCAAACAGATTGACAGCCTGCAATCCGTCTTCCGCAAAAATCCTTGCATCCCGAAGAAGAATCCTTCCGTCCTGTGCCATGAGAAACACATCGCCATCATCTTTCAGCCCGCTGAAAGCTTCTTCCTCAAAAAATTTGTCACAGCCAACTTTTCCCATGAGCATGCCGGCATCTTCGTCATCTATCATAAGCGGCTGGAAATAGATCAGCACACCGTTTTCATCCTCTGTTGTCTCGAAGGAAGAAACGATGCATTCCGCTTCTTTATGCATCCTGATCTCATCCAGCACATCCGGATCCAGCTGCTGTCTGTTTCCGGAATCGGAATACATGATACCGTCAGCATTGACATAGGATAGGGAAAGATATCTGCCGGAGGCATTACAGTTGGTAAGTACATTGAAGATCCCTTCGTCCGTGGCGATCTCATCGGGATCATGGGCGATGGCCTCCGCGATCTGGTACATATTGACCGCCACTTCATCATTGTTGCCATCCATGATATAAGCGGCGTTTTGAAGACTTGAGAATACTTCCTGGTTTTTGACCACACGAAACCTGCGCTGCACGTCATAAGTATGTCCCAGAAGGATGACCATATTCACGACAAGCACCATCAAACCGAGCCTGAGTATTCTGATAATCGAGAGATTATCCTTTTTTTTGCCGGATTTTCCACTGCGTCCCATAGTGCTTTTATTTTATCATATTATGGAAAAACTTTCTACAATATACCAAAAGTCATTTGCCAATTACAGACGGATGGGATAAAATGGAATCAGCTGTTTTATCAACTAGTATCGGGAGGTTTTTTCCATTGAACGCAAAACTTCAGGCAGTGAAAGATGAGATATCAAAAGTACTTCGGGGAAAAGATGACGAGATCGACATGATCCTTTGCTGTATGCTGGCCGGCGGACACATTCTGCTGGAGGATATTCCCGGTGTGGGCAAGACCACTTTGGCGGTGGCACTGTCCCGGGCCATGTCCTTATCCTATAAGCGTATGCAGTTTACACCGGATGTACTTCCCAGTGATATTCTGGGTTTTTCCCTTTACGACCAGAAAACCGGCGATTTCACCTACCGGGAAGGCGCCATCTTTACGAACCTGTTTCTGGCCGATGAGATCAACCGCACCTCTCCCAAGACCCAGTCGGCTCTTTTAGAGGTCATGGAGGAATCCAGTGTTTCCGTAGACGGCGTGACAAGGCCCCTGGAGCCTCCTTTTTTCGTCATTGCCACCCAGAATCCCATCGGTGCTTCCGGTACGCAAAAGCTCCCGGATTCCCAGCTGGACCGGTTCTTTATCCGTCTCTCCCTGGGCTATCCCGATCATACAGCGGCAACAGAGATCTTAAAGGGCCGTTCTTCCCAAAGTATGGATGAAGTAAATACCGTTATGGGAAAAGAGGATATCCTTTCCATGCAGGAAAAAGCGGATGCGGTTTATGTCAGCGAGGAACTTTTGGATTACATCGTATCCCTGACGGAAAAAACAAGAGGCTACGAATATCTTGCCCAGGGCATCAGTCCCAGAGGCAGTATCGCCATTTTAAAGTTAGCAAAAGCTTACGCTTTCTACATGGACCGGGATTATCTTTCTCCCGATGACATCCATGCTGTCTTCTATGCTGTCTGCAATCACAGGCTGATACTCAATACCAAGGCAAAGGCTGAGGGACTCAATGAGCGGCAGATCCTGAACATGATCTTATCCGCTGTTCCCATTCCCCGTATTTCCCTTTCCTCGGCAATGTAACGCCGGGGCGCCCGGCAAAGCCTATCACGGCAGGTTCCTTCCATGAAGAAAAAAAACAGACAAAGTCTAACGGAAAATCTGATACAGCTTTACCATATGGCCATTTACCTGATGCTGCTGATCGGCCTTTTCTTTTTGTCAACTTTTTACAGGACGGGTATCTTCGTATTTTTCCTGATCCTGGTGATCTCCCTGCCGCCGGCTTCCTATATGGTGGGGCGCTTTGCCTTCCGAAATCTTACCCTTTCCCTGTCATCTTCCACAGGCTTTACCCTGCCGGATACGGATTGCGGTCTTTCCATCCATCTGACCAACGATTCCTTTTTCCCGCTGCCGGATTGTCATATTACCTATCATATCACTTCCGCTTTTTATCCCTGTGACAAAACCTGGATCGCAAATGTGCCTTCCTACGGACGGGACACCTTTTCTTTTACCCTCCCCATGGTCTTTCATCATGTTGGATGCTATCAGATCCGGGTCACCCATCTTACGGTATACGATCTTCTGCATTTTTTCCGTTTCGACAAGGATCTGGACAAAAAGCTGGAGATCAGCGTTTTTCCTCCGGAACATGAGGTGGAAGTGTTCGAGCCTTCTTCTTACGGGGAAGGATTTGATGAATTTGAGGAAACCTCCCAAAAAGGAAATACCTCTTCCAATGTGACGGATATCCGTGAATACATTCCCGGAGACAGGCTGCAAAAGATCCACTGGAAGCTCAGTGCCAAGATCGACAAGCTCATGGTGAAGGAAAACGAAAGTACCTCCTCCAATCAGTTTACCATCCTGACCGAGCTCTATCTTCCGAATTCCGAATCCGATACGCTGGATAAAAGTCTGGAAAATGCATACACACTCTCCCGCAGTCTGATCCTGGCGGGGGTTACCCATTTTTTCACCTTTTACTGCGCAGCGTCCTCGGAGTTTGTTACCGCTTCCGTAACTTCAAAGGAAGATCTGGACCGGATCATGCCGGAGATTTTTTACCATACCCCTTATCCTCAGGAAGATCTGGCTCTGACTGTCTATGAAAAGGCAGGCGTTATGGGCGGTGTTCTTTTACATGTCACCCACAAAGGAGTAGCCGATGTTGCTTTTTAAGAAAAAAGAGGCGCTGCCTCCCACTTATCCATATGGCTTCGCTATTCCCGAGCAGCCGGGCACTGTCTGCTCCTCCAAGGCACTGGTTTGCCTGATGAAGGGGCTTTTGATCTTTGCGTCCTCTTACGGGGCCATCGGCGGTGTTTTATCTGCCTTTCAGCTACCCTGCTATCCCGCCCTTGTGCTGATCCTGCTTCTGTTTTTTTCCATACTGATGGCCTTTTTGCATTACAGCCGTCTGATGTTCAATCTGTTTTATCCGGTGATCTTTATCGCCTTTACCTATTTTATCTTTTCCTTCCGTTATTCCGTTAACAGCGGCTATCAGGCCTTTATCAATATCCTGCAGCAAACCTACGGTGATTACTATCTGCTGGATACCTACCGGGAATCCACGGAGTTCTTTTCCGACAGAGCCATGACCATTACCTTCGCGGCAGGTTTTATCGGTTTTTTCCTGATCCTGCTTTTGAACATCTTTATTTCGGAGTACATGTCCCTCTTTGCCGTGATCATGCTGACTTTCCCGCTGTTTCAGCTGGGAATCTATGTGGACAAAATGCCCTCCGCCGTTTACTTTATTCTGCTGATCTTCTCCTATTTCATGGTGGGGATCCTGCGATGCAGCAGGCATTTCCTTCTGCCTTACCGGGAAAAGAAATGGACAGAGTTTAAATTCACGGATAAGGACAAAACCATTCGTTACCGGTATCACGCCAGCGGTAAGATCTTTCTGCAGCTGACAGGGGTCTTTTTAGCCTTCACCCTCCTCATCGGTCTGATGGTGCTGCCCCTTGTATCCGCCACCCATAACAGCAAGCTTTCTTCCTCCAGGCGCAGCATGGATGAGTATATGAAAGCCTTTACCCAGAACGGACTTTCCGCCTTTTTTGACCGGTATGCCGCAAAGGGCGGTATCAGCGGCGGTCAGCTGGGGGGTGTATCCTCCGTGCGTCCGGATTACGAATCGGATCTGAATGTGACCTTTGTGCCTTCTTCTTACGATCCTCTGTATCTGAAGGCTTATACCGGCGCCCATTATACAGGCTATTCCTGGGAAAAGCCGGATTATCCCGTAGACACCCTGAAGCAAATGCTGGGGGATGATTTTGAAACCTACAGCCGGTTCCACGCCTTTTTGGAGGGAACCCGTATTGCCCATGCAGCAGAGGCCAATCACGGAAAACTGCCCTATGCAAAGATCCGTGTGGAGAACCTGGACGCAGATTCCTCCTACTATTACCTGCCCTACTATGTGGATCCGAACTTTGACCTGCCCTGTCAGATCGACCGGGGCACCATCTATCCGGATGCTCCTTTTTCCGAAATGGAACTAAGCTATTATCCTGTTCAGAAAAAACTGAGCCCCGGAGAAGATGACAGTGATGCACTGCTCTATTCCCTTTCCGCGGATGATGCGGCAAGAGATTATATTCAGTTTGCTTCCATGTATGACAAGCTGAACTATATGGACATTCCGGAAAACCTTCGGGACTATCTGGAATCCCTTCATCCCGTAATCGGTACCGGAAAAGATCTGGAGGAGCAGGTACAGCTGATCGCTGACTTTTTTGCCGAAAACTACCCCTACAGCCAGACTCCGGGTACCACTCCCATGGATGCTGATTTTGTGCGGTATTTCCTGGAAACCCAAAAGCGCGGATACTGCGCTCACTTTGCTTCCGCCGGAACATTGCTGCTTCGCTCCTACGGATATCCTGCAAGATACGTGGAAGGATACAGTGTTTCCGTTCTGGATATCAGCAACGGCGAAAATCTGGAGAGTGAATCCTATGACGACTGGTACAGCGGACAGAACCCCTTAGGAAAGTCCGGTGTGGTATCCGTTCCCGTATCCGATGCTTCCGCCCACGCCTGGTGTGAGGTATATGTGGATAACTTCGGCTGGGTTCCCTGCGAATTCACGCCGGCTTCTTCCGAAGAGGAATCAGACGCTGTCTCCTCCGGATTCTGGGATCTGTTCTCCGGACTGTTCTCCCTCTCCGGCCAGACCCCGGATGCGGTCAACAACAGCTCCCAGACTACGGAAACACTGCAAAAATCCAAAGAGCACATGCGGCTGTTTATGAAAAATTCCGTATTCCGGCCTCTGGTGATCTTCCTTTTGCTGCTGTTTTCCGCTTTGCTTGTGTATCTGCTCATCAAAGCAGCTACCACCTTCGGACGCATGAAGCTGCAATACAGAAAGGGCGATCACGCGCCACTGCTATCCTACCGGTACCGCTCTATGTGCCGTAAGATGCTGCGGCTGCATCCTAAAAAAGACGGCAGTGATTTTCTGCTGCCCTCCGGACTTTGGCATTATCATGAAACGGTATTGCTGCCGGCCGGTGAGAAAACCCTGTCCGCCTTTAAAAAAAACCGGATCGAAACCTGTATGGAGCGCATGGAAAAAGCCCTGTTCTCCAAACAGGGCTTAACAAAGCAGGAAGCGGACGAAGTCCTACTGTTCCTGCAACAATATCAAAAAGCCATCAAGTGATCAGTCTCTGATAAACAAATGACTGTAAAGGTAGTTGATCTGTCCCGTTACTTCCTCTTCCGACAGGCCGATGGTAACGGCGCAGATCTTCAGGCCTTCCATGGCAAACATGATGTTCTTTGCCTCTTCTCCCGGATCATCGCAGGCAAGATAGCCTTCCCGCATTCCGCCGATGATCAGCTTCTCCAAAACCTTCACCGACATCTCAAACCGTTCTTTTTCAGTCAGCTCTTCGGGTTTGGCTGCAGGTTCTTTTCCTTCCCGGTCTGCTGCGGCGATTGCCTGCGCCTGCGTTTGTTCCTTTGCGGCTGCGTGCTGTTTTTGCCGCAGATAAAAATAATATTCGTACAAGGGTACAATGAGGGATTTCTCATTTTGGAGAACTTCCTTTTTCTGTTCCCGCAGAAAGAGGGACAGCATCTCCACCGCCGTATCCGCTTTTTCCAGCTCTTCCGAATTTCCTTCTTCCCGCTCTTTTCTCAGCACTTCCAAAAACAGCGTTTCCGTATCCGGAAAATACAGATACAAGCCTCCTCTGGAGATCTCACAAGCCTCCACAATATCTTTCATTGTTACCGTCAAAAATCCTTTTTCGATAAAAACCTCTCTGGCTTTTTCAATGATGTATTGCTTCTTGCGAATCGATTTATCACCCATAATAAACCTTCTTTCCGGCCCCCCGACCTAACATTCTCCTTTCTTTTTCTTTATTGCTTCCGGCTGTAAAATTCGATCAGATCTCTCGCCTTTTCGATGACGCGCAGATATACCCCGCCGGTAACGCCCTTACTCCACATAACCCCTTTGGTCCTTCCTTCAATGACATAGCGGGAAAGGATCCCACCCAGATCCGCTATGTTCATGATATCGACCCCTTCGATGAAACGCAGTTCATCTGCCTCTGTCCGAATCCTGTTGCGGGAATAGACATATGGATAATTGCGATTGATAAAACAGGTACTCTCCGCATCTTTGATGAACTTAAGCAGCATGGAATCATAAACGGGAAAGGTGATGGTCTTGCCGCCCTCCGGGGTGTAATCCGTAGACGCACTTGCTCCGCTTTTTTCCATCAGCCATGGCAGATATGCCGACAGCTTCTCAACGCTGGGTGCATACTGCTTAACCAGTTCATCTCTTGCTTTTCTCTCTTCTGTCATACAAAACCTCCGACCCTGGGGCGCACTTGCTTTTGTGCCCCGTCAATGTTATAGTATACAGTTGTTGTAAAAAGCCTCAAAAAAACTTTCACTACTGTCAGTTTATCACAATTTGGGGAATAATTCTATCATGATTTAAAGGAGACACCCACTATGAAGTTTTTCCATTACCTTGGAATTTTTATAAAAACCCTGCTCAGAACCCTGTTAAAACCCTTATCTTTTGTGCCGGCCCTTGTGATGATGTATGTGATCTTCGGCTTTTCCGCACAAAATGGCGCCGACTCCGGAAGACTAAGCTATAAAGTAACCCATGCGGTGGTGATCGCCGCAGATAAGGTAGCCGATTTGGATCTGTCCCAGGAACAGATCTTAAGCTATACGGACCGCCTTCATCCCTATATAAGGAAAACCGCTCATTTTACGGAATATCTGCTGCTTGCCATGTCCGTAGCCCTTCCTCTGTACGTATATGGTCTTCGCGGCTTTTTGCTGGTTATTTTTGCCGGTGCTTTCTGCGTGGGCTTTGCCGCGCTGGACGAATACCATCAGTCCTTTGTGGCGGGCAGGGGCCCGTCAAGGCGGGATGTGATGATAGACAGCTGCGGCTCCTTTGTAGGTATCATCATCACACGCATGTTTGGTTTTATCGGACGAAAGACCATCTTTGCTCCCCTTGCCAAAAAGAAAGACTGATACGGACATAAAGGAATGATCCTCATGAATATCATGGCAAAAACATGATGCAGAACAGGAAAAAAACGACCGGACGAATGATCGTCCGGTCGCTTTGCGTTCCATTGTCTTTTTTGTTTATGTATTCTGTTTTGTTATTTCTTTTTACAGCTTGCTTCCGGAAGTTGCAATACCTTCGATGAACTGCTTCTGGAAAGCCACATACAACACGATCATGGGAATGCAGGCGATCAGGGCTGCCGCCATCAGTTCCGGATAATCGGTAGAGTACTGTCCCTGCATCTTTGCCAGTGCACTTGCCAGTGTGGTGTAACGGCTGTCGGGACATACGATCATGGGCCACATCAGCTCTTTGTAAGCAAAGACGGATGTAAAGATACCAAGTGCCACCATTGAGGATTTGGTAAGGGGCGCCATGATGTAGAAAAATGTCTGGGGAATACTGCAGCCATCCAGACGGGCTGCTTCCTCAAGCTCCTTGGGCATTCCCATATAAGCCTGTCTCATCAGGAAGGTTCCGAAAGCCGAAACAAGTCCCGGGAAAACCAGTCCGAAGATGGTATTGGTCAGGTGCAGTTTACTGATGATAACGTACTGCGGAATGATAAAGATCTGTGCAGGGATCATCATCTGGAACAGCACCAGTCCGAACATCAGATTCTTGCCCTTAAACTCCAGTCTTGCAAAGGCATATCCCGCGAGATTGGCGGTTACCACCGCAAGTACCACTCTGAGTGCGATCAAAAGAATGGTGTTGAAGTACAGCCTGATGAAGTCCATGGCCTTGATCACTTCCGCAAAGTTTCCGAACTGCCAGGAACTCGGGAAGACTACGAACGGATCTACCTGTGTGGTTTCCGCTATCGTCTTAAAGGCAGTCAGTACCATCCAGATGAAAGGGACAAGCATTATGATCGCCATCAGCGTCAAAATAATATATACAGCTACATTTTTTGGTTTCTTATTCATTCTTCCGCCCTCTCTAGTTATAATATACCCATTTCTTCTGGCCGATCAGCTGAATGACTGTCAGAATCATGATCACGATCAGCAGCACTACGACCACGGTCGCACCATATCCCTTATTACCCTGTTGGAAAGAGTAATTGTAGAAGAGATATACAAGAGATTCTGTCTTCTTCAGTGCAGGGTTATTATAATCGATCACCATGTAGATCAGGTCAAAGACCTGCATGGCTGCGATCATTCTGGTAACCACAACGAAGAAGATCGTCGGCGAGACGAGCGGGAGGGTGATCTTGAAAAATTGCTCGATCTCGGTTGCGCCATCTAACTGCGCTGCTTCGTAGTAATCTCTCGGTACGTCCTGCAGTCCTGCAAGAAACAGGACCATATTGTATCCGATCACAGACCAGATACCGATCAGTGCTATGGAAAAGATCGCGATCTTAGGATCTGACACCCAGTTCAGCTTGAAAGGCAGTATGTGGTTGAGTAACCCAAATTGAGAATTAAACAACCATTTCCACACCATAGCGATGGCTGCGGGAGCCACTACCATGGGCAGGAAGAAAACGGTACGGAAAAAGCCTCTTGCTTTGATCTTCTTATTCAGAAAGACCGCAAGAATGAGTGCGATCACGATGGATAACGGTACCTCTACGATGGCATACTTAAAGGTATTCCAAAGAGACTGCCATACTTCCGCGTCGCCGAATACCTTTTTGTAATTCGCTAATCCGACGAAGATATTTCCTTTCCCGAAATCTCCTGTTTTGAAAAAGCTTTGATAGATTGTCTGGAACATGGGATAAATATTTAAAATGATCAGGCCTATCATGGTAGGCAGGATAAACATCCATCCCCAGAGCAATTCACTTTTTTCTCGTCCTGTTTTGGCTATTTTGTTCACAAGAATATCCTCCCCGGATCATTGTTCTGCACAGGAGGCGCAGCGGAAGGGGACTCCCATTGCGCCACCTGTTGTAAATCATGTTTTACTTCTTTGTTTCGTACTGTTTTAATACCGGTTTCTTACTCTTCTGCCAGCGTATCATTCATGGTTGCTGCGATATCCTTGCAGACATCAGCAGTAGCCTTGTCGCCGGTCCATGCTTCTTTAAGCTTCTCGGTCTGCATATCTTCCCATACAGTAGTATATTTGGAATAAGGTCTGAATACAAGCTTCGCATTCAGCATCTGCATATGACCGTCAAGATTGAAGCAGTCAACGCTCTTAACCCATGCATCGGAGCATCCCTTGAATGCTGCCATGGTAACACCCAGCTCAGCCTGCTTGATCTGTGCTTCTTTTGTTCCGAAGTACTCGATCAGGCTCCATGCTGCATCGGGGTTCTTGGTGTTTGCTGCAGCTGCCCAGCCAAGTCCGTTGTAGATGGATACGCGATCATCGGGAGTCTTGGTGTAAGGCAGAACCGCTACATCACAGTTGTCATGGGTGTACTCATTGTCTCTGAAAGCTGCCAGCATCCAGGAACCCTGGGTAACCATTGCAACCTTACCTGCCTCGAAGAGTGCATCTGCACTGGTCTCGGAAATGGTGTTCAGGTCAGGGCAGTATCCGTTCTTAACAAGATCGGTTACAAACTCCATTGCCTTGATGGTGTTGGGATCATCATAACCGGAGCTCTTCTTGTCATCGCTGATAACCTTGCCGCCCATGGAATAGATCACATTGTAGAAGGAATCCTGATTGTTACTGGGTGCAATCGCATATCCCCAATGCTCATCATTTGTAAGTTTCTTTGCTGCTTCTGCAAAATCATCCCAGGTCCAGGTATCGTCGGGATAATCAACGCCCATCTCATCAAAGATGGTCTTGTTGTACCAAAGAGCGATGGTATCAATATCCTTCGGTACTGCATACTGCTTGCCATCGAGCTGATACAGATTGGTGATGCCTTCATAGTAATCATCCAGTTTAATCTTGTCGCTGGAAGCGATCTTGTCTGTCAGATCCAGAAGCATGTCATTTTCCATATACTTCTGTGCCTGATTGGAATGCATCCAGAATACATCGGGAAGCTCGCCGCCGGAAGCACCTGCCTCAAGCAGTGTCCAGTAATCGTTCCATCCTACTACCTGGATCGTAGCCTTTACGCCGGACTCTTTGGACCAGTCATCTACGATCTCCTGCAGGCCTGCTCTCTGGTTCTCATCCCAGATCGTGATGGAAAGCTCGCCTTCCTTGCTGCTGCCGATGGATGTAGGCTCTTCAGCTTCATCTGCGGAATCGCCGGCATCTGCGGAATCGCCGGCATCTGCAGTATCTTCAGCTGCAGGCTCATCAGCCGGTGCTGAGGTATCCCCACTGCTGTCTGCGCCGCCGCATCCGATCAGAGATACAGCTGTCGTAACACTTAAAAGCAACGCTAACACTTTCTTTTTCATTGTCTCCTCCTTAACCCTAAAACATAGTTTTTTGCAACTTTCATTACCCGATTGCACTTCCATCTTACACCCGAGTCAGTGAAAAGTGCATGTTTTGATGTGCAAATCGCATGTCATTTTGTTACTTTTATTCCACTGATTCCAAAACCAGAACGGCGGAACTGTGATCCTGCTCCGTGGTATATCCCGGAATGCACTCTTCCCGCATGGCGATTCCCACGTGCATCAGCTCATCGCCATAATATCTGCTCTCTCCTGCCTGATAGATCCGGTCGGGATCCAGTCCGGAAAGCTGCAGTCTGTCTGCGATCCGGTTTACATTGGCCGTGATGGTAAAGACGGCAAGAACAGCCTGCTTTTTGTCTTTTGATACCACCATCCATGCTGCCTGATCGTGGTAGAAGGGATCTCTGAGTCTGTAAAAGTCCCCGTACTGCAAAAGTGCTCTATGCTCTTTTACAAAACGGATCTGCTCCTTTACTGTCTCAAACTCTTCCGCGCTGATGTGATTCAGGTCCAGCTCATAACCGAAGGCACCGAACATAGCCACATTTGCGCGCATCTCAATCGGTACGCTTCTGCCTGTCTGCTGGTTAGGAATCGCCGAAACATGGGCTCCGATGGACGAGATGGGATAACCATAGGAAGAACCGTATTGGATCTGCAGTCTGTCCTGACCGTCCGTATTATCGCTGCACCATGCCTGGGGTGCGTAATACAGCATGCCCGCGTCAAACCGGCCGCCGCCGCTGGAGCAGGACTCAAACAGGATCTTCGGAAATTCCTCCCGAAGCCTTTCATAGAGGGAATACATGCCTAAAATATACTGATGGTACACCTTTCCCTGTTCTTCGGGCTTTTTCTCATTACTGAAGCATTCGGTGATGGACCGGTTCATATCCCATTTGATATAGCTTACCGGTGCATCTTTCAGTACCGCATAAAGCATATCGTGGATGGCATCCACCACTTCCTTTCTGGAATAGTCCAGAACCATCTGCCAGCGTCCGAGAGAAGGCTTTCTGCCCGGAACCGCCAAAGCGTAATCGGGATGCTTTCGATACAGATCGCTGTCGGGATTTACCATCTCCGGTTCGATCCACAGACCGAATTTCAGTCCCATGGCCTCCACTTTTTCGGCAAGACCTTTGATACCGCCGGGAAGCTTTTTCGGATTGGCGATCCAGTCTCCCAGGCCTCTTCTGTCATCGTCTCTTGCCCCAAACCATCCGTCATCCAGAACAAAAAGCTCGGCCCCTGCCTCCGCTGCCTTTCCGGCAATCTTCAAAATAGCTTCTTCATCGAAGTCCATAAAGGTGGCTTCCCAGTTATTCAGCAGGATGGGACGTTCTTTCCCTTTCCACTGGCCTCTTACCAAATGAGCATTATAGAGATCATGGAAGGTTCTGGAAAGCGCTCCCAATCCCTTATCGCTCCGGGCCATGACCACTTCGGGGGTCACAAAGCTCTCGCCCGCCGCAAGCTGCCAGGAAAACGTCTCCGGATGGATTCCCATAGCAAACCGCAGCCTGTCGTTTGCATTCACCTGAGCCTGTGCCAGGAAGTTGCCGCTGTAGACAAAGGAAAAGCCCATGGCCTCTCCGCTTTCCTCACCTGTTTCCGGGCGTTTGATGATCACGAAGGGATTCTGGTGGGGGCTGGAATGGCCCCTTCTGCTCTCAATGGCGGTAATGCCGCTTTTCAGCTTTTTGGTCACCGGTCTGCGCTCTCTTGCCCAGGCACCGGAAAACTGCATCCACTCATAATCCGCTGCAGGGAGATCCAGACTCAGGCTCAAAGCTCTGTCCAGTACCACCTTTTTGTCACCGCGGTTTTCAAATGTTACGCTCCGGGTGATCACGGGATAGTCTCTGAAAACAGAGTACAGCAAACGGATGGCCACATTACTGAGTGCATCAAACAGTTCGATCTCAAGACTCATGCACTCTCCAACTGATGCATAGGTAGCCGGCAGACCCGGCAGTTCTTTTTTCCCTTCTGTTATCGTATGGTTTACATAACAAAAGCCACTGATACCGGAGCCGTCTTCATCAAAGATCCGGAATGCCGGCGTTCCGAAATCATCCCTTCCGCCATCCGGATACTCCTGCAGATTCAGGTCTGCGGAATAAAGGACATCAATATCCGCATATGCCGTAAGGGGCATCATCCTGTAGTTTGCAAGATATGTCATGTCTTCCTTATCGTGGATCTTTGCGCCATAGTAAAGCTGTCCCAGCCTTCCGTCGGGCTGTACATGCATTACATAGCTGATAAAATCGTTGTACAGATGAAACTGTTTGGATCGTTCATGCCAGATTATGTTCATGCTGCTTCCTTCCTTAACTGTTATTGGGTAGTGATCGCGCAATCGGATAACAGTTAAGGTTAGTATATTCGCCACATCTTAACATTTTAATGTGAATATCCGATTTCCACATGTCATAATGCGACATATATGATATAATGGTGCAACAGGGAGGTGAAACCATGGCAAAAGCAAAAACGAAGCCGAAGGCTCCGGAACCCACAACCGTTCTGACCGGTGTCGACTTTGTTAAGTTCGTTAACTGGGAAAGCTCCGATGATTTTTACTTATATGAGATGGGACGCTACGCCTGCATTCCGGGCTATTCTTTCGAGCGCACGGTTTCCCAGCGATGCATCCTCCACTTTGTAATCTCCGGAAAAGGGAGCCTGGTCCTGGACGGCGTAACGCACGAAGTACACGCAGGACAGGCCTTTTTGATCCCTGACGGGTGTCACGCCTTCTATCAGGCCGACAGAGCGGATCCCTGGTCCTATCTGTGGCTCCACATCGGTGGTCCCAAGCTGCCGGATGTGTTCCGTCGTGCGGGACTGTCGGAAAAATGCCCCGTCTTTACTCCGGCGAAGCGTTGGGATAAGATCAAAAGCCTGCTGGAAGACATTCTGAAGCATTATGACAGGGAGTATTACTGTATCGGCAACCTGTATAAGATCTTTGATTACATGATGGAATATTCCGTAAACAAAGAGGATAACACCGTTGATTCCTCCCTGCTTTACGTAAAAAACGTGATCGGCTACATTAAGCTGAAATATTCCGACCCCATTAAGGTAGAAACCATTGCCTATGCCTTCGGCCTGAACCGAAGCTATCTGACCCGCCTGTTTAAAGACGCAACCGGGTATACCATGCAGCAGTACCTATTGATCTACCGCATGAAGGTGGCCATGCAGATGTTAAAAGAAGGGGATAAAAATGTGCAGGACATCGCCCTTGCCGTGGGATACGGCGACTCCTTCACCTTCTCCAAGGCTTTCAAGCGGCATTTCGGTCATTCCCCCAGCTATTACAGGGGCATTATGGAGGAGAACGAAACATTGTAAATAACGAAGTCAGGGCTTACACCCTGACTTCGCTTTTTTCTGATCTTATTTCATTTTCCTGATAAACAGCTCAGCTGCGCGGCGATCAATCCTTAGCGCCGGAAAGCATCAGCATGATCTCATTGGAGCGCTGTACAAAGGCTGTCATCTCTTCGGATGAAAGCGGTGCATTCTGCAGCACGGCAAGGTCGTAAAGCTGCTCGCACATCATCTTTGTATTCTTATCTTCTTTATGCTCGAGAATGTATTGTACCAGGGGATGCGCTGCATTCAGTACCAGCGTGGTTCCCTCCGGGCCACCGAACATACCCATGTTCATGCCGCCGCCATACATCTTCATCATATCCTGCATTCTGCGGGTCTCTTCGGAAACCGTCAGCATGGATGCGATCTTCTTATTTTTCAGTTTCTGCAGGCTAACTTTTAAAGCATCCTTCTTCAGTGCTTTTCTGATGATCTTTTCCAGTTCCTCTGCCTGCTTCTCAAGCTCCTCGGCTGCCTTCTTGCCGGTCTTTGCCCTGAAGGTATCCTCTAAGTCCGCATCGATCCTGGCAAAACGGATTCCCTCGTTCTTGCTCTCAAGCTGGGAAACAAAGGGCTGATCGATACTGTGATTTAAGATCACCGCAGTCATTTTTGCCTGACGGAACATATTGATGTACTGGCTCTGCTGCTGTTCATCCGTCACATAGTAAATGACTTTGTCTTTTTTCTCTTCTTCCTCTTCTTTGGCTTCCCCGTCAGCATTCTCTTTTTCGGGAGCGATTTCTTCCGCTTCAACGGTATTGCCGTTCTCATCTACGGCTTTGTCCTTGCCCTCTTCCCCTTCTTCCTCGGTATCGATAGGCTTTACTTCCAGACACTCGGGAAGGGTCAGATAAACGCCGTCAATATTCTTAAAGAGAATGTAGTCCGTCATCTTCTCGCAGAACTTATCGTCCTTTAAGCAGCCGAACTTGATAAAGGGTGCGATATCATCCCAGTATTTCTCGTAGTTTTCCTTATCGGTCTTGCACATACCGGAAAGCTTGTCCGCAACCTTTTTGGAGATATACTCGGAAATCTTCTTTACAAAGCCGTCATTCTGCAGGGCGGAACGGGAAACATTCAGGGGCAGATCCGGGCAATCGATGACACCCTTTAAGAGCATCAGAAACTCCGGGATCACCTCTTTGATATTGTCCGCGATAAATACCTGATTGTTGTACAGCTTGATGGTTCCCTCAATGGATTCGTACTCCATGTTGATCTTGGGGAAATACAGGATTCCCTTGAGATTGAAGGGATAGTCCATGTTCAGATGGATCCAGAACAGAGGCTCCTTGTAATCTGCAAATACCTTGCGGTAAAAATCCTTATACTCATCATCCGTGCAGTCATTGGGATGCTTTGTCCAAAGGGGATGGATCTCGTTCATCAGCTCGGGACGCTTTTTGATCTTAAGCTTATCCACCTTCTTTTTGGCGTTCTCATCGTCGCTGTCCCAGTCACGCACTTCGTCGGTGAACTCTTCCATGACGATATCCGTATCGAGTTTCTCACTCTTTTCGATGGTCTGGGTATCCTTTTCATCTTCCTTCTCAACCCAGATCTCAACCGGCATAAAGGAGCAGTACTTTTTGATCACTTCTTTTGCCTTGTATTCATTGCAAAACTGCAGGCACTCTTCATTCAGAAACAGGGTGATCTTCGTACCGACCTCAGCCTTGTCACCCTCTTTCATATCATATTCCGTACCGCCGTCGCACTCCCAGTGAACAGGCTTTGCATCTGCCTTATAGGAAAGGGTGTCGATGGTAACTCGGTCGGATACCATGAATGCGGAGTAAAAACCAAGTCCGAAATGTCCGATGATCTGGTCATCATTGGCCTTGTCCTTGTATTTCTCGATAAAGTCCGTTGCGCCGGAAAAGGCGATCTGATTGATGTACTCTTCCACCTCATCCATAGTCATTCCCAAACCGTTATCGATGATCTGAATGGTTTTCTTTTCAGGATTCAGCAGTACCCGGATCTCATCTTTTCTGCCTTCGGGCATCTCATATTCGCCCATCATCTCCAGCTTCTTAAGCTTGGTGATGGCATCACATCCGTTGGAGATCAGCTCTCTGTAAAAAATGTCATGATCGGAATAGAGCCATTTTTTGATAATGGGAAAAATATTCTCACTGTTAATGGAAAGATTGCCATGTGTCTGTGCCATAAAAAATCACGTTCCTTTCTGTTAAATATCGCTCTGCTAACTAGTGTAGTCCCGCCGGAATCAAAAGTCAAGAAAAAATTAGCACTCGCGCATAACGAGTGCTAACAATTTTACTGTGTTTCCAGAAATTCCAGGATCAAACCATTCGCATCCACCCCTGTAAGTGCCTCATCCGGCCATGAATGACGTCCGCCGGGGATAAACAGATGCCATACCTGTTTCTTCGTCCCGTCGCCGCTGTATTTGGTCAGGGTCGACTCCTTACCGCAGGCCTCCTCGGATTTCTCCGCGATACCGTTGGCCGCTGCCCAGTAATCCAGCTCATCTTCAATGGCCGGGGATTTGGCATGCTTTGCGCTGCCATCGCTGTTCTTGGGCACCACATTATCCTTCTCACCGGTGATCTGGAAAAACCCCACATCCGCCGTATCTTTTCTCTCCTCCCAGATGGCCTCCGGACACATTCCCGCTACGCTTACCACAGCCGCGAAAACGTCCTGGGCTTCCACTGCCAGTCTGTGAGTCATAAAAGCGCCGTTGCTGAATCCCACCGCAAAGGTCCTGTCGGGATCCGTTTCATACGTTTGCTGCAAGTAAAGCGCCAGTGCGCACAAAAAGCCCACATCATCATTTTCGCCGGCGCCCTGGCCGTTATTCCAGCCGGTGGAAGTTACACCGGATGCCGGATCCGCAGCTCCCGTCACATAGACTACCGCATAGCCCTTCGGAACAGCCTCTTCCTCAAACTTCGTTGCAAATCGCATCTTTTCTCCGCTTTCACCAAACCCGTGAAGCATCAGCACCAGAGGCGCACCTTTTGTTTCTTCCGGGAAATATGTCAGAAATTCATGTCCGACACCGTCAAAGCTGCAGCTGAACTTTCCATCCCCTTCATCTGTTATATCCTCGGGCGAAAGAGGGTTGCGCTCAGGTTTTTCCGCTTCCGTTTCCTGATCTGCTGCTCCGTCTGCCGCCGGATCGTCCCCACCGGCTGATCCATCCTGACCGGCTTCACCCAACTGTTCAAAGAAGGGCTCTACCCGGTCTCCCTCGCAATCTTCCAGATCAAACTCGCCAAAGAATTCCCCTTCCCTGTATGCCTCCACATATTGCCGGTTCAAAAACAGCAGATACAGATCTTCGCCGTTTTGATACTGCAAAACATAGTGATTCATATCAAAGTTGCTGCTTGCAGCATCCGGGAAGTCATACTCTCCTGCCAAATCCTGATACGTAACAGGCGTGCAGGATTTCAGATCCTTGATAAAGATGTTCCCCATATATCCTGCTTCCCCGCCATCATAGATTTTCACATCCGCAACAACTTTCGCGCACTGACCGTCCTCCAGCTCCGGATAGCTTCCCTCCGGTTCCGTATAGACAAATTCGTTCCTTCCGTCCTTGCGAAGTTCCAGATAGTCGTCCTTTACGCGGATCATGGTGAATTCTTTGTGATCTTCCGATGATACATCCATCCAGTCCGCCGGCATATTCTCATCGCCGGAACCACTGCCCGCATTTCCCCCGAGATTGCCTGCCCCGCTACCGCAACTTGTCACAATAAGCGCCATGGATAGCAGCAAGGCCGGGCAGATCAGTCTCTTTTTCATCTTGCTTCTCTTTCTCATCTTTTTCATTTTTCTCCCCATGATCGGAGATAGTATCTCCGTATATTTCAGTGTTTCATAACTCTTCCCTGCTTGTCATCTCCGGATTCTTTGCAAAAAACACCTGCCGGATCCCGTATCCGAAAAGGCCGATCATAATGATACACAGGGGCTGCTGGGAAAAAGCGCATCCTCCGTGCAGGTATCCGGAGTAAGCCACTGCTGACAAAAACACAGCTGCCACGGGAATGGGCCATTTTTTCGGAAGGGTAAAAGCCAGCATGATCGCAAGCAGATCCGCCGGATAGGCATACCGCTCATGCATATAAGGCAAAAACAATAGTACCCCCCAGGAAAACAGCAGAAGAATTTGCAGGTGATTTTCGCCGCTTAGGGCCACTCTCTTTTTTACCAGTCCGTACAGAAGAAGCATCAGGATCGCTGCGCAAAACAGCACTCCCGTTTTACCGTAGATCTTCCAGAAATTCGTCTGCCCGAACAGCATATACACATTGGGCCAGTACCAGGTCAGCATCCAGGGCTCCGTATTTCCCTGTCCCACATAGGTAAGAAGCAATCTCTTCAAATCCCGTCCCGCCAAAAGCCCCGGCAGGCACCCTGCAAGATACATCAGGGGAATGTAAAAAAATTGTCCTATGCTAACTTTTTTCCGTACCCACAAATAAACATAAAAGGGAAAAATAAACAGGGATTGCAGTTTAATGGCAAAGGCGATGCCGTAAAGGATCATGGATCTGTGGCTTTGGTCCTTCAGGATGCAATACAGACTGGCCACCAAAAAGGTGGTATAGATACAGTCACACTGCCCCCAAAGTCCGCTGTTTACGGCAACGGTAGGAAGACAGAATACAGTGCCGAAGCATAAGAGGCTCCTTGTTCTGTTTCCCGTGATATGGAAAACAATCTTTCCGCACAGCACTGCCAGCACCAAATCAAAAAACGTGGAAAATGCCTTGATCAGATACAGATCCCGAAAGGGGAGCTTGCTGATCAGATACAGAAATGTCATATAGGGCATGGTGTAATTGAAGGAATCATCCAGAAAAAACGCTCTGCCGTTTTGCCGAAACCCTTCCACCCAAGGCCCCAGACAAATAGTATAATCCATGGTCTCCACATTCCGGAAAACATAGCGGGTCAAAAGCCCCAGCAAGGTCACCGCCAGTAAGAATATAAGATCAAAATATCGAAGATATCCCTGACCTGCCGGCAGCTTCCGCTCTTTATATAAAGATGCAAAAAACTTCCTATCCATGCTCCGGCCTCCTTACCATCCTGCTAACTATCCTGCTTCCCGCAAACAGTAAAACAGCGCCGTGAAGCAGGGCAAATGCTGCCATGGGAAGGGGGACATCCGCAGCATACAAATGGGTACAGGCCGCAAAAGAGCAAAGGCTGACAGCCGTAGCCGCAGGGATCATCTTCCTTTCTGTTCCGGCTAAAGCCAAAAGCCATGCCATGACCTCAGCAAGGCGAAGATGGGAAGGCATCATATAGGGCAGGATAAACGTTTCCAAAAGCAGATAGAACAGGCCGATTTCCATCAATCCCTCTGCCTTTGCCTCGTACTTTGCCTGAAACAGCATATAGAGGCTGCCAAGAAGAGCTGCTGCCCCAAGCAGGATCCCCGCTTTGCCATATTCCGCTTCGTAGTTTCCGGTGCCTATCAGGGTATAGATGTTGGCAATCCCGGTGATCACCGATCTGTCTATTCCAGAAAATCCCCTGCCAAACATCCTGCAGAAAAAGAGTCTGCCCACAAAACCGCCTGCCAGGATCAGATAGCCATAAAGGGGAATCTTTCTGATATGTACCAGAGCCAGATACAAGGGAAGTACCAGAAGCGCTGCCGGCTGACAAAAAACTGCCGCTGCAAAACAAACTGCCGCTGCCATGCCTTTTCTCTTCCATGCGCAAAGAATGAAAAGAAGCACAAAGCAAAGGCTAAGGCATTCCGTCATACGCTTTTCAGAACCTGCCAAAAGAAAAGAAGGCAAGAGTAAAAGTAAGCAATAGGCAACTGCAGACCGCTCCGCCTTTTTCGTAACGCAATAGACGAATACCGCTCCAAGGATGGCCAATATAACATCTGCCGGAAGTGAAGACAAGGCTCCCATTTTAAAACGGATCATTCCGGACAGAAGGCTGCCGAAAAGCACCAGCGCGATTTCCGCAAAGGTAAAGGAAACCTGTCCTATATGCAATTTTCTGTCGATCAGCCCTCGTAAATAATCGTCCATCAGTTCTCTCTGTGCTCTCTGTAAAACTCCTCGAAATAGCTTTCTTTCTCTTCTCCCAGATAAACCTTGAAGCAAAGATCTGCCATCTCCGATTCCGTCATGCCTGTAAGCATTCCTTTGTTGTAAGCATCATAATGCCCCGTATCATAACATAAAAAGATCAGCGGATCCTGCCCTTCTGTTTTTTCCAACTGCAGGTAGTAGCTTCCCGCTCCCATGACCCGGTCAAGCTTTATGGCTGCAAACTGGCAATCCACCAGCTCGCTCATGGAAAAAGTCTCTTCCTCCACCAGCTCTCCCTTACTGTCTAAAAGCTGCATTCTGAAACTGCTGCTTGCTTCTTCGTTCATGGGATTTCGGATCTGTACGCTCACATGATCAAAATCCCCATCCGATACAAAGCTTTGTTTTACGGCTTTTCCAACTTCCGCCTCTGCGTAGTGATCTGACTCAAACTGATATTGGTTCACACGGTAATCCGGCTCGCTTGTAAGCCCCGCCGCTTTTCCTGCCACACACAGACCCGCTGCCAGGAGTCCCGCGCATACCAGCATACCCGGCATGTATTTTCTTATTATTTCCTGTTCCTGCACGTTGCAGGATTTCTTGTGTTCTTCTGCAGGCTCCAGTGGCCGACCAGTCTTCAAATCGCCCCCGGCAACCGCTCCCAGTCCGCAGACAACCAGCGCCGGAAACAGCGGCTGAAAACTCATGCTGTAGACAGAACCTGCTTCCCAGATCATATAGAACAGATACGCCCCCAAGAGGTTCAGCATCAAAAACTCCCAGGGCTTTCCGTGGGCTTTCCGGCCTGCAAAGCAAAGCAGAAGCCCACCGGCAAAGCAGATCAGATACAGGATCTGCTGATAGAGCACAAAAGGCGTTCGGCTCCGTCCCGAAATATAAGGATACAGCCTGCTTCCCCAATCTGCCACAGACAGCTCCTGGGGCATGTTGTCAAGGCCGTCACCGAAAGTCAGATTCAGCTTCCCGAACATCAGCTTCCCATAGCCGGCTGCTCCAAGCTGTTCCAGCCGCTGCCTGAGCAGATTCCGGTCTGCATTTCGTTTGTCCTCAGCCGTTTGAAAATAGGCGGTAAAAACCTCGTCCTGCTTATTGAAGGTACCGTTGCCCTTTGCCCCCATCATCACCCAATGGATGGCGGGAAATGCGGAATCCCTGGTATCAAAGGGCGCATACCTGTGCTCCAGCATGCGATAGGGAAGCAGCGGCAGCAAAAGTGCGATGCAAAGAAATGCCGTAAAAAACGCTTTTTTCTTCCAACCTTTTCGGTAGAGCATAAGCAGCATCACTCCTGCGATCGCGGTAATCCCGGAGGTTGCCCGCAGCAAAAATGCGATACCAAGACAGATCCCTGCAGCCGCGACCGTCGCAATATCTGTTATACCTTCCGCCGCGACCGTCCTGCTGTTTTTTGTTATCTTCTCTATTCCGTCCTTTCCTTCTGCATGATCCGCCCCGGGAAAGATCACCCGTCCCAGCAGATACAGCCCCCACATCATAAAGGGCATGGCTATGGTATTGGTGTAATAAAAGGCCGGAAACAGATAGGTCACAGGCTGCAGCAGCAGATACAGCAAATAGGTATGTGCCGCTGCCTTATCCCGGCATACATCCTTCACAAAAAGATATCCCGCAAAAAATGCCAGATCCAGACAGATCAGATTGATCGCCTGCAGATACAAAGTTGCTTTTGAAAAATCCGGTCCGATGAAGTGCAGCATCCTGCCGGCCTTTAAGCACAAAAATGTGAAAAGCACCGCCGGATGATTGTTGGTATACATGGCAAAATAGCCATCCTTGGACACGCCGGAAATGCCACCTGCGGAAAATACAGATACCGCTTCATCGTACACCTTCAGTGCATCGTAACGAAGAAGGGCTTTATAACGCATCAAAAATAGAATCTGCAGGCAAATCATCAGCAAAAAAGCGATCCATACAAATATCACCGCTGCCCGGCCGGTGAGCTTTTTTTCAAATACTTTGTAAGCCAGCAGAAAAAACACCGCCGCTGCAAGGGCGCCTGCCACAAGAAACCCTCTCATAAGGACCGGATGGCCGGACGCATAAACAGCAGGTCCGTCCTGCCAGAAAAAAAGGCTGCAGACCAAAAGATATGCCGTAAGAATGCCAAAGGGCACCGTATATATTCTTTTTAATCCCGTCAACACTTTTTCCATGATCCCTTACGTCTGATCCTGCTCAAACACCTTCATGTATAATTCAAAAAAATTCTCCGTCTTATCCTGCTTTGTTACATCCAGACGGATGCTGTCCCAGGCTTCCTCATTAATGGTGCGGATCTGACTTTTGGTAAACTCTTCGTAGATGTGCAGAAAAGACTCTTCCTTTTTCCTTCTTGCGATCTCTTCCTTTCGCAGATCCGTCTGCTGCCTGTCAAAAGCCTGCACGCATTTCATGATCAGATACCCTTCCGATGATTCCACCACCGAAGAAAGCTGGTCATTTCCCAGTTCGAAAGCCGCCTTTTCCACAGCCTCTTCCGTTTCTCCCTTACCGAAGGATACCGTGATCCTGTCCCCCTCATTATTAGCAGCTGCTAACTGATCAAAGTCCTCTCCCTGATTGAGTCTGGACAAAAGCATCAAAGCCTTCTGATAGGTATCGGCTCTTTCCTTCTCGGAAAACTCAATGCGATTCCCCTGGGCATCCTCCCGGTAGGTCTTTAAAAGGATCCGGCTGACGGTAACGCATCTTGCCTCATCATCACTGATCTCCGGCTGGGTCTCCTGAATGATCTGCTGGTAGACCTTATCTGCAATGGCCATTTCCTCGAAGCAGGTTTTCACTTCTTCCCGGGTGATGCCTGCATTTGACACATCCGGCGTCAGATTGACACAATACTGATCCGTCGCCTGCTCCACCTTTGCTTCATCCTCATCGCTTAAGGTAATGCCTCTTTCATCTGCCATGAGCACCATGCTTTTTACCTGGGTCAGTCTGGACAACGTAATATTCTTCAGTTTTTCCTCAATACTCTGACCGTCGATCTTGCGCTGCCAGATGCCGTCAGAATAGATGCTGCTGTAACGCTCCTGCATATTGGAAAGATACAGGATAGCCTGGGCTCTCGAGCAGCTCAGGCGGCCGATGCGGAAGATCTCATTGGTATCGGATCCGTCCGTCAGCACCACTCTGTAAGCGGCCTGATCCCCCTCAGCGGTTTCCTGCAGCGGCAAAACGCTCTGCTCCTCTTTTCCGCAGCCGGTCATTCCTATGCAGCTTATGATAAGGGCAGCCAAAACTGCCTTTCCGGTTCTTTTTTTCATGGTAAAACAATCTCTTTTCCGTGTAATTAAGCCTTTCTTATTTTACTAATAACCGGGGGATTTTGCAATCATTACAGAAGCGAAAAAAAGGGAAGAGGTTTGATCCTCTTCCCTTTTAAAATCTGTCTTTTTAAAGATTATCTGGTTGCGTTCTTCTTTGCTGCAAGAATATCGAATACAACTGCTGCAAGAAGCACGAAGCCCTTAACGATCTTCTGCCAGTTAGCATCCACACCGGTAAGAGACATACCCAGGTTGATGACACCGATCAGAGTAGCTCCGACTACCATACCGAAGATCTTACCGGATCCGCCGTATGCGGAAACACCACCTACTACGCAGGCTGCGATGGCATCCATCTCGTAGTTGGTTCCTGCAGTAGAGTTAGCTGCCTGGAATCTTGCGGTTACGATGTAAGTTGTAATAGCTGTCAGAACTGCCATGTTCAAATAAGCAAAGAACATGATCTTCTTGGTATCTACACCGGAAAGTCTGGTTGCTTCCGCATTACCACCGATGGTGTAGAAGTAACGTCCCAAAGTAGTTTTGGAAGTGATGAAGCTGTAGATCAGGACTACTACGATAACCCAAACCAGAACGGTGGGAATACCGCCTGCCATAGCAAGCTTGTAAGCAAAGAGCAGGATTGCCGCAACAGCCAGTGCGCTCTTAGCGATCACGCTTACGATGGACTCTGCTTCATAACCTTTTTTCACCTTGTTTGCTCTTGTCAGGAAGTTTACAACAACCACGATGACGCTGGCTACGATACCTGCTACCAGGCAGACAACGTTCAGTTCGCCTACAGGGCTGCTGAAAAGTTTTCCGGAAAAGATATTCAGGAAATCCTTACGAGCTGCAAAGGAAATACTACCGGTTGAGCTGTTTGCGGAAAGCAGTGCGGTTCCCCAGCCTCTGAAGGCAAGGAATCCGGCCAGTGTTGCGATCCAGGGGGGAATATTCATATATGCGATCAAAAATCCCAGTGCACAACCGTAAACGATGCCGACAAGCAGCATGATGATAATGGATAAACCTGCATTCATTCCCTTAACAGTCATCAGGATACCTCCGACTGCACCGAGGAAGCAAACAAAAGCACCACAGGAAAGATCGATATTACCACCGGTGAGCATACACATCAGCATACCGGTAGCCAGCACGAACACGTAAGCATTCTGCGTGATCAGTGCATTGAACTGCAACGCTTCAAACATCTGACCTTTGGTCATGATCGTGAAAAAGATATAAACCAGGACAAGGACTATCAGCATTGCGTTTTTCTTCAAAGCGTCAACATATTTTTCAGCCACGATTCATCCTCCTCCTTTACTTTTTCTTCTTATTTGACATTACGTCAAAGATGATGGCAACCAATACTACGATACCTTTAACTACCTTCTGATAGTTGGCTTCCACACCCATGATAGACATACCCTGGTTGATGACACCCATCAGAAGAGCACCGATTACGATACCGAATACATTACCTTCACCGCCGTATGCGGAAGCACCACCGATGAAGCAGGCTGCAATGGCGTCCATTTCGTAACCCTGTCCGAATGTAGGCTGTGCACCCTGTGCACGGGCTACGGTCAGGATACCTGCAAGACCACTCATAAGGCCCATGTTGATGTAAGCAAAGAAGTAAACCTTTCTCGGATCGATACCGGAAAGTCTGGTTGCTTTTTCATTTCCACCGACTGCATACAGGTAACGTCCCATTGTGGTATTACCGGTGATGTATGCGTAAGCCAGAAGAACGACCGCGATCCAGATCAGTGAAGTAGGAATACCTTTATACTGAGCAAGCATGTAGAAGATCCAGATTACGACTGCGGAGATAACCACTGCCTTTGCAATGTCCACATACACAGGACCTACTTTATAGCCCTTAGTCATTGCGGAAATTCTGTTCTTGAACAGTACTACAACATAGATCACAGCACACACGATACCTGCCACAAGACAAGTCATGTTAATGCCGTCGCCACCCATCATATCAGGAATGTAGCAATCAGCGCCGCCACCGAATACATTCAGGAATGTGGTGTTGCGGATACCTACTGCAAAACCCTGCATGACTACGTTGGAAAGTCCTCTGAAGGCATACATACCTGCCAGAGTTGCGATGAAGGGGGGAACCTTAATGTAAGCGATCCAGAAGCCCTGCCATACACCGACTAAGATACCGCCGATGAGCATTACAGCTACTGCAACCCAAACGTTAATGTTCTTGTCCATCATAACAGCACCGATACCGCCGACAAAGCAGACTACGGAACCGCAGGCCAGATCGATGTTACCACCGGTCAGGATACAGAGCAGCATACCTGCAGCCAGAACGAACACGTATGCGTTCTGGGAGATCAGGTTGTTGATGTTCTGAGGATTTAAGATATTTCCGCCTGTTTTGATCTGGAAAAAGATCACGACTGCGATGAGCGCAAATACCATGGTATATTTCTTAAAAAAATCCGCTGCTTTCAGATTCATGTCACTCATCACCTCCTGTAGATGTAGATTGCAGGATGCATGCCATAATGTTCTCCTGTGTGGCTTCTGCGGCATTCATCTCACCAACAAATTTACCTTCGTTCATGATATAGATTCTGTCGCTCATACCGATAACTTCGGGAAGCTCGGAGGAGATCATAACTACAGACTTACCTGCTTTAACCAGATCGTTGATGATGCAGTAGATCTCGTACTTCGCACCGACGTCAATACCTCTGGTAGGCTCGTCAAGGATCAGGATATCCGGATCCGTGAACATCCATTTAGCCAGCAGAACCTTCTGCTGGTTACCACCGGAAAGGTTACCTACGTTCTGTTCAACGGTAGGTGTCTTGGTGTGCAGTTTGTCTTTGTACTCTACTGCGATCTGATATTCTTTATCAGCATCAATGATACCCTTGTTGGATACGCCGTCCATATTTGCAAGGGATGTGTTCACGCGGATCGGGTTGGAAAGAACAAGTCCGTTTCCTTTACGATCCTCGGTAACGTAAGCGATCTTTGCGTCGATGGCTTCTCTGGGATTTTTCAGATTTACCTGCTTGCCGCCTACATACAGAATACCCATGATGGAAGAACCATAGGATTTTCCGAAGATACTCATGGCAAGCTCGGTTCTGCCGGCACCCATCAGACCATAGATACCTACAACCTCGCCACGTCTTACGTTAAAGTTGACATTGTCAACCACTTTTCTCTCGGTGTAGATCGGATGATGCACGGTCCAGTCTCTGACTTCCATGTTGATGCTTCCGATGTTGACGTTTTCTCTCTTCGGGAAACGGTCTGTGATCTCACGACCAACCATTCCCTTGATGATGCGGTCCTCATCGATCTCCATCTCATGGCAGTTCATGGTCTCAACGGTGGAACCGTCTCTGACTACCGTGATCTTGTCGGCAACGTATACAACCTCATTCAGCTTATGGGTGATGATGATCATGGTCATACCCTGCTTCTTGAACTCGAGCATCAGATCAAGGAGTGCCTTGGAATCTGTCTCATTCAAAGACGAAGTCGGCTCGTCGAGGATCAGAAGCTTTGCATTCTTTGCAAGTGCTTTTGCGATCTCAACCAGCTGCTGTTTACCGGTACCGATATCTTTTATCAATACTCTGGACGATTCTGAAAGACCTACCATCCTAAGGTACTTATCAGCCTCGCCGTAAGTTTCATTCCAATTAATAGCGTTTTTGTTTCCACGCTCGTTTCCAAGGAACATATTCTCGCCGATGGACATCTGCGGAACAAGTGCAAGTTCCTGGTGAATAATAACGATTCCCTTGCTCTCAGAGTCACGAATCGTCTGGAATCTACAAGTTTCCCCTTCATAGATGATCTCACCGTCATAGGTTCCAAAAGGATAAATGCCCGAAAGAACATTCATCAGGGTGGATTTACCAGCTCCGTTTTCTCCTACCAGAGCGTGGATCTCACCTTCTTCTACCTTGAAGTTTACGTCATCAAGCGCTTTTACGCCGGGGAAGGTCTTGGTGATATTCTTCATTTCCAATAATATCTTGCCCAAAAAATATCCCTCCAATCTCTCCATTCTTAATGTTTTTGCTATCTGCTAACCGGCCCGGCCGGATTACTTTCTTTATCCTCTCAAAAAAGCTTTGAATCCGCAGACAGGCGGGCCTAAACCCGCCTGTCCGGAAATCGTTGTGAAATTAAATCTTATTTCAGCTGATCCTCGGTGTAGTAACCGGAATCGATAAGCAGTTCCTTGTAGTTGTTAGCATCTGCAAATACAGGCTCGCAAAGGTAAGAAGGAACAGTGATTACGTTGTTGTTGTAAGTCTCGGTATCGTTTACGTCAACCTCAGCGCCGGTAAGGTTCTGACCTACCATCTTAACAACCTGGCTAGCAAGGGTACGAGTATCCTTGAATACGGACATGGACTGCTTTCCAGCGATCATGTTCTTGGTGTTCTCAATGTCACAGTCCTGACCGGTGATGATGGGATAAGTTCCGTTGTAGTTTGCTGCAAGAGCGTTCTCTACGCCAAGAGCGGTAGAGTCGTTGGAGCACAGCCATACATCAACGTTGGTTCCATCAGAGTAGAAGGAAGAAAGAATGTTCTCTGCTCTGGACTGAGCTACGTCAGTTGCCCAGGTAGGAGTTGCAACGTCATCAAACTTGGTCTGGCCGGAAACTACTTTCAGCTTACCGGAATCGATGTACTCTTTCAGAACATCATAAGCGCCGTTGAAGAAGAAACCAGCGTTGTTGTCACCGGGATCACCGGCAGTAAACTCGATGTTGAAAGGTCCTTCAGCGTTGTCAAGGTCAAGCTGCTCTTTTACATACTCACCCTGAACGGTACCAACCTTGTAGTTATCGAAGGTTGCGTAGTAGGAAACTGCATCAGAGTCCATAAGCAGACGGTCATAAGCGATTACAGGGATACCTGCATCTTTTGCCATGTCAAGTGCTTCACCAAGGGAAGAACCCTCGATAGCTGCGATAACGAGTACGTCGCACTTACCGGAGATCATGTTCTCGATCTGGGACAGCTGGGTCTGTACATCGTTGGAAGCATACTGAAGATCTACTTCATATCCTGCTTCTTTCAGCTCGCTCTCCATGTTGGCACCGTCCTGGTTCCATCTCTGAAGATCCTTGGTAGGCATGGAAACACCAACTTTTCCGCCGCCTGCAGGAGCTGCTGCGTCATCTGCTGCTGCGTCATCTGCTGCTGCGTCATCTGCTGCTGCATCGTCTGCTGCTGCATCGTCTGCTGCTGCATCGTCTGCTGCTGCATCATCAGCTGCGGTATCTTCTGCCGGAGCTTCTTCAGCCGGAGCATCGGTGGTTGCGCCACTGTCAGCTGCGCCGCCGCATCCTACGAGCAAGGATGCAACCATTGCTACACTAAGTACTGCACTTAATACTTTCTTTTTCATTAAATTATACCTCCCTTATGATTTAATGTACAAAGCGAACAATTTCGCCCTGTATGAAAAAGAAACCTTTTGTTACAATGCAACTATAGCATGGCAAATCGTGAAATAAAATAGGAATTATTTTGAAAACAGATGGACAATTTGCAAGACAGAAAGCAAAAAAAGAAAATAATAGCACATTTTTGCAAAAATACCTGCATTTTCACAAAAATGTACTATTGACAATTGACTGTTTATTTCTTCTCGTGCCCGGGCACATAGAGGTATACATCCTCTTCTAAGTGGAATCCGGCGCTGATGACGGTATCATCGATGTTGAACTTGGTAACGGCTATGGGGTCCAGTACCACGTAGGGAATATCCTCGCTTCCGTCATTGATCCGGAGCGCCACATCATTGAGATTCCCGCCTTTGGCCAGACGGCAGGCGTATTTGGCGGCCTCTTTTGCCATCAGCTCCACCGGCTTGTAAACCGTCATGACCTGAGTGCCCTGCACGATCCTCTGGCAGGCCTCCAGGTCTGCATCCTGTCCCACAACACTGATCTTGCCGGCCATCCGAAGCTCCGCCAGGGTTCTGGAGACTGCTGTTGCAATGTTATCGTTGCCGCACATGATGCCGTCGATCTCATCCAGGATCTCCCGGTGATTGGTCAGATATTCCACCGCCTGCTCCGGCTTCCACCCCGGCACATTGTACTCTTCCACTACTTTAATATTGTATTTGTCCATCACCTGCCGGAAACCGTCGGAGATGAGAATGACGTTATTATCCTCCGTAGGTCCGTTGAGCATCAGGACTTTGCGCTTTTGCAGGGAATAGCGGGCCAGGGCCTCTCCCATCAGCCGTCCTACTTTTTCATTATCAAAGGAGATATACAGATCCGCATTGCCGTCACGGATCATACGGTCATAGGCGATGACTGGAATCCCCGCCTCTTTTGCTTCCGCCACCACATCCGTTAAGGTGTCCGCATCAATGCCGATGACCACCAGCACATCCACGGGCTTGGAGATCAGATAACGGATCTGGGAAAGCTGGGTTTCCACATCACCGTTGGCATTCTGCACATTCACATTCACCCCTTCGGCTCTGGCTGCATCCACGAAAAAGTCTCTGTCCGTCTGCCAGCGTTCGATCAGGAACGAATCAAAGCTCATGCCGATCAAAGGTTCCTTCCGCTCCTCTTTTTGCGCAGGTTGATTATTCTCCTTTGTTGTGCAGGCCGACAAAACCGCAGACATACACAGCAGCAATATAACTGTTCCCCATCTTTTCCTTACCCCGTTTATGATTGGCATCATGCTCATATCCTCTTTATCTGGTGAAATCCTTTTCCTTATATTCCGTCGGCGTAACGCCCACATTTTTCTTAAAGATCCTGGAAAAATAATTCGGGTCCGAATAGCCCACCTGCTGGCAGATCTCTTTCATGGAAAGTTCTCCGGCGGCGATGAGCTGTTTTGCTTTTTCGATCCTGACTTTCGTCAGATACTCGATAAAGGTCACGCCCGTTCCTTCCTTGAACAGCTTGCTGAAATAGTAAGCACTGATATCGGCGTTTCTGGAAACCTCTTCCAAAGAAATATCCCTGGAGTAATTCTCATCGATATAGCTTCTGGCCTTGTCCACTACATTGTCCGTCTGGCGCTGGGCACGCAGGGTGACATTTCTGCAGGCATCCGTCAGCTTATCCAAAAACCAGCTCTTCAGCCGTTCCAGATCATCGATCTCAAGCAAAGAAGGCAGATAGTCTTTTCTGGAACGGAACCTGTAGGTTTTTCCGCTCTTATGATAGGCAAGGTGCTCCGACCACAGTACAAACTCCAGCACCTTCAGCCGCACATCCATGATATATTCGCCGTAGCTTTCCGCCATCCAGTCATAGAAGGCATCGGCAGAAGCGATGGCACCTTCCAGGTTCCCCCGTTCCACACAATCAAAGAGCTCTTTTTCCAGCTCAATGGGATAGTTTTCTTCATATCCTACGCTGACGGGAAGGTCCTTTGTCAGTACCACAGGCTCCTGGGTCAGGGTCATGGAATCCAATGCTTCCTGATAGGAGCTGACCGCTTCGTTCATGGGCACCACGGAACCGATGCCCACCCGGCACAAAAGCCCCGTTCCTTCGCTGATCTTTTCCACCAGCCGGCCCGCCTTTTCAATGAGTCTGGTACGCTCGTTGTAATCGGGATCCGTATTTTCGCTGGGCACATAGGCTGCGATCTTATTGGCCATGACCGCACCCACCATGGCGGGGAAAAATCCCTTGATGATCTCACGGATCGCCGCCGTATGATCCTGCAGACGCACACTGGCGCCTACGGCGTTGTTCATATGCCCGCCTTCCTGTCCGTCTCCGAACACCAGCGCCAGCATATAACCGCTGCGTTCTTTGATCCCCAGCAGATTCAGGTAGCTTTCGATATCTTCCATATAGAACTCTTTTAACAGAAGATTGTAGATCAGGCCGCTTTCAAGAACCGGAACCACGGTCTCCATTTTTTCCCGGATCATCAGCTCCCGGGAACGCTTCTCCCGCTGACTGTCGATCTGATCCATGGCCTTTTTGATCACCGATAAAAATCTGACCCGTTCCACCGGCTTATTCAGATACTCCATAACCCCAAGCTCAATGGCCTGTCTTGCATAATCAAACTTGTCATAGGCCGAAAGTACGATAAATACCGTGTTCTCGTTGCTCTTTCTGATCTCCTGCATCGCCTCGATGCCGTTGATCCCAGGCATATGGATATCCATTACCGCAATGTCCGGCCTGAAATGCTCGGCCAGCTCGATGACTGCCCGTCCGCTTTTAGCCATCTCAATGCGGATCTCGTCCTTAAATTCTCCTTCCAGCAAAAACTTCAGGGAATCCAGCATGATCCCTTCGTCATCCGCCAGCATGATCCTGTACATAACAATTATCCTTTCTCGTCCATGGCTCTTTTTACGGGAACGCTGATCGCAACCTCCGTTCCCTGATCAGGCCCGTCACTTATGATCTCAAAACTGTCCTGATCGTCAAAATACAAATGCAGTCTTTGCATTACGTTAAACAAACCGATACCGTTGCCACTGCCCTCCTGCTCTGACATTTCGCCGGAAAGCACCTCTCCGATCCGCTCCGGGGTCATGCCCTTGCCGTTATCTTTGATGCTGATCCGGACTCTGTCGTCCACCTTAGCAACCTGCAGGCAGATCTTGCCGGGCCGCTCAATATCCCGGATCCCGTAATTGACACTGTTTTCCACGATAGGCTGCAGTATCATTCCCGGTACCATGATCCGCAGCAGTTCATCCTCTTCAATCTCTTTTTCAAAATGGATCTCCCCGGAAAAACGCACGTTCAAAATGTAAATATAGGTATCCACCAAAGCGATCTCGTCCCGCAGGGGCACCTCATCATTATCCTTTCGGATGTTATAACGGAAAAAGTCCGCTACATTCTGTACATAATCATAGGTCCGATCCGCCCGCTCCAGCATAGCCAGCTGGGCTCCCGCATTCAGCGTGTTAAACAGAAAATGGGGATTGATCTGGGCCTGCAGGTATTTCAGCCTGGCATCCTTCAGATGGGCCTCCATGAGGAGCTCTTTTTCCTTCAGCTCCCGCTCCATTTCCATACCTTCCCTCAGACGCTTGATGTACTCGGGAATACTGGTTACCATCTGATTAAAGGCAACGGTTACCACGCCTACCTCATCCATTCGGCTCACAGGCACAGTGGTGGCATTTTCCAGATCTCCCTCCGATACTCTGTTGGCCGCCTCGGAAAGCTTCAGCAGAGGGCCCGTGATACTGCCCGTTACCATGATCACCAAAACCACGTCAAATACGGCGATCATCAGAAAGACAAAAATACTCACCTGCTCCAGATCCACCAGCGACTTGGAAAGAGCTTCGTAGCTTCCCGTATTGCTTCTGAAGCGAAGGGTATTGAGCGATGTGATGGCATCCGTCAGATATTGATAGATCACCTTCGACTGCTCGTAATAGCTCCTGTATTTTTCCACGTTTCTTCCGCGCTTGGCTTCAATGGTAAGATTGGCGATCTTCAGATAGCTTTCGGAAAGCTTCTTCACATTGCGCTCCATCAAAAGCAGGGGATCGTCGCTGATCTTGTCCGTCAGCCCCTCCACCATCTTGGTATATTCCTGTTCGCAAATGTAATACTCCTGCATGGTGTCCGTGGATTTGGTATTCAGATAGCCGTTTACCGACTCCTGCAAAAGCTCCAGCCCTTCTTCCAGCTCCGTCAGCTGCTGGTTGCCGGCATAGATCTCATCCAGATGCCTTGTGATACGGCTGATATTGTAAAACATCAGAACGTTTACCACCAGGATCAAAAGCACGGAAGATACCAGCACCAGCATCAGTCTGGATTTTAATGAGCGGTAAAAAGGGATTTTTTTGCTGCGCTTTTTACTCATTGCCCGCCTCCCCTCTCTTACTCTCGAGAACGGAGGTATCCACCGCATAATAATCACTGACATAGCCGCTCTGCCTGTACTCGGTGAGGGCTTCCACGCAGTATTTTCCCATCTGATCCGTATCTACGGTAATGGTGGCCTGAATGACATCGTTTGCAATGGCGTTTCGAATGGCGTCGTTTTCATAAAATCCCAGAATATCCACCTGTCCTGCCAGGTTGTAATCCAGCACCGTCTGATATACGCAGGCAGTATTGGTGGTATTCAGGCACAAAATGATATCTCCCGGAATCTGGTCCTCGGCATACAAAAACAGATCCCGGATCTCTTCCTCGGCGGAAAACACGGAGCTGTTCCGGATCTGACTTGTGGTGATCTCGATCTGATCCGCCAGATCCGCTGCCGCCAGCTGATCCTGGATTCCCGTCAGTACGATGTTCTGACCGCTGGTATTGACTGCATCCAAAAGGACGCACACCTTAACCTTGCCGGTTTCTCCTTTTTTCTGTCTGTCCTTTACAAGTCTTCGAATCTGCTTGGCATATTCCCGGGAAAGATTGGCATAGGAAATATTCACAAAGCTGACACGGGAAGAACGCTGGCTGTCGTTTCGTACCGTCACCACAGGGATCCCCGCCGCAGTGGCTTTGTCGATGAGATCATTCATTACCTGATTGTCGGCAGCATCCAAAATGATGCCGTCCACATCGGCGTAGATGGCCATTTCCATCTTTTTTACCCGGTCATAATCCGTATCGATCCGCTCACCGATCTGCTCCAAATAGATATTGCTCGCTTCTGCTTCCTCTCTGGCGCCCTTCAAAACTCCCTGCCAAAAGCCGGTGTCCCGATCGTCGGTGATCAGAACATAGTAAGCACCGTATTCTCTGCCGTCATCCCCGGCCAAAAGCTTGGTACTTTCCCTGATCTGAAGGCGGAAATACAAAAGACTGATGGCCACTGCCATCGCCATGCAGGCGCACAAAAGGATGACTACGATCCGAAATCCGCTGATCTGGCCCACGCCTTCTGTTTTATGTTCTTTTCTTCTATCCCTTTTCCTGTCCATTGAAATCCTTACCGCTTACGGTTTCCCCTTCTTTCCATATCATCTTATCATATCAAATCGCACCCCAAATATCCACCTGATTCACAAAAATGATACACAAAAAAAGGAAGAGCCGGGCGCATGTAAAAATACGCCTCAGCCCTCATTTTTCTCATTCCTCTCTGTTGCATCGATACTGCAGATCTTCCCAGCGCTTGTCTACTTCCTGCTGGAACAGTTCGATCAGATGCTCGTTTCCGGGTTTGAACAGATGTGCAAATCTCCCCTGCGTCCTCAAAAAGTCTTCGATGGGAAGCTTTTGTTTCGGTGTGTAATTCAGGATCCATTTCCCTTCATCAACCTCAAACAACGGCCAGTAGCAGGTCTCCACCGCAAGACGGCAGATTTCCATCACATCCTCCATAGGATACCGCCATCCTCTCGGACAGGGTGTGCAGACATTCAAAAATGCCGGTCCCTTGGTATAAATGGCCTTTTCCGATTTTCTGTGAATATCCGTAAAGTCCCTTGTAAGCGTGGTCTGTGCCACATAGGGAACGTAGTGCTCTGCAATGATAGCTGCCAGATCCTTCCGATATTGAACCTTACCGTCAGAATTCACGCCAACGGGAGTAGTGGTGGTATCAGCATACATGGGCGTTGCGGAGGATCTCTGGATACCGGTATTCATGTAAGCACCGTTATCGTAGCAGACATACACCATATCGTGTCCCCGCTCCATGGCGCCGGATAAAGACTGCAGACCGATATCATAGGTTCCGCCGTCACCGCCGAAGGTGATGAATTTGTAATTCTCTCCTTCCTTCAGTTTGCCTTTTTTCTTCAGAGCCTTGTAAGCCGTTTCCACACCGGAAAGGGTAGCGCCCGCATTTTCAAAGGCATTGTGGATATAGCTGTCTTCCCAGGAAGTGTAGGGATACATATAGGAGGAAACCTCCAGACATCCCGTGGCATTTCCGATCACCGCATGATCCTCTTTGTGCAGTCCGCGAAGGACGGCCCGAATGGCGATGGTAGCACCGCAGCCGGCACACATTCTGTGTCCCGGTGTCAGCCGCTCCGGCTGTTGTAACATTGCTTTCAATTTATAATTTCCGTTGCTCATTTCGCATCCTCTTTCAATTTACTGATCTTTTTACGGAGCTACTTTCGTTACTTCTTTGTTCGAAGTCCGATGTACTGATTGTGAGGGATCTTCTTTCCTTCCTCCACAAGACTCTGCAATGCTCCGAAGATCTCTTTTACATGGGTGGTGGTAAAATCGCGGCCCGCCAGACCGTAGGTGTAACAAACAGCCTCCAGATTTACTTTATTGCGATACAGGCCGGCAGTTACTTCCGAACCCAAAGGTCCGCAGTTGCCGTTGTAGCTTTCACACCTGTCCATGATGGCTACTGCTTTGCAGTTCTTTAAAGCCTCTGCGATCTGTTTTTCCGGGAAAGGACGGAAGACACGCAGCTTCAAAACGCCGACCTTTTTTCCTTCCTCTCTCATCTCATCCACAGCCTGCTTGGCAGTACCTGCCGCAGAACCCATGATCAGCATACAGTAATCGGCATCTTCCATGCGGTAGCTTTCGAAAAAGCCGTAGGATCTGCCGCTCATCTCTTCAAAACGCTTCGCCACTTCCAGAATCACTTCAGCGGCATTTTCCATGGCCTCTGCCTGTGCTCTTTTTGCCTCCATAGCATAAGCGGAAATGGAATAGGGGCCCACTGCAATGGGCTTTCCGGGATTGAGCAAAAACTCTTCCGGTTCGTAGGTCCCCACAAAATCCTTCACCGGCTGATCCGGCAGAAGATTGATGTTCTCCACCGCATGGGAGGTGATAAAACCATCCTGGCAGATCATAACGGGAAGATGTACTCTGGCATCCTCCGCAATGGGAAAGGCCTGAATATAGTTATCATATACTTCCTGATTGTTCTCCGCATAGATTTGGATCCAGCCTGTATCTCTGGCGCCCATTCCGTCGGAATGATCGCAGTTGATGTTGATGGGGCCGGAAAGAGTTCTGTTTACAAGGGTAAGAACGATAGGCAATCTGTTAGACGCTGCTAACAAAAGTTCCTCCCACATCAGGGCAAGACCTGCCGAAGAAGTAGCCGTCATGGTCCTTGCACCTGCGGACTCCGAACCGATGGCTGCCGACATGGCAGAGTGCTCGGATTCTACGGGGATAAATTCCGTATCTACTTTTCCGCCTGCAATAAAACTGGATACCATCTGGGGTATCTCTGTTGAAGGGGTAATAGGAAATGCCGGCATCACATCCGGATTCACCTGACGGATCGCTTCCGCAACCGCTTCATTACCGCTCATTCGTTCACGGATCGGTTCCTGGCTCATGCTTCTTTTCCCTCCTTCGCCGGTACTTCACAGCCTTCCCGCATTTCAATGGCGCCGAAAGGACAATTTTTATAGCAGATCCCGCAACCCTTGCAGTGATCATAGTCAAAATCCAGTCTCTTTTCCCCGTCCATGGGAATACTTCCGTCGGGACAAACGGGAACGCACAGAAGACACTGTCTGCATTTTTCCTGTAAAAATACAGGCGTGTTGGTCCTCCACTCGCCGGTCTTAAATTCCTTCGCCGTTCCGCCGGCAAACATCATAAGCCCTTCCGTCAGATCCTCGTAGGGCGTCTGCTCGTTGATCTTTTTCACATCTGTTCTCATCTGCTTCTCCTTCTAACCCTTACTGCTTTTCCGTCGCTTTTTCCGCCACGTAGTAAGCCATCTTCAAAGCCTTCATATTTCCTTCGATCACCTGAGGCTTTTTGGCGAACTTATGGGCGAAGGAATCCTGCATCTGGGCAAAAAAAGCATCCTTTTCCATTACGCCGGTCACCGCTACCACTGCAGCAAGCATGGGGGTGTTGGGGAAGTTTTTACCAAGGGTCTCCTCGGAAATTCCTCTGGCATCAATGGTGATCACCCTTCCAGTATAGCCCTGCAGTTTGCCTCTGATCTCCTCCGCACTCTTGGGGGTGTTGATGATAATGGCACCCTCCGGAGAAAGGCCGTCGGTCACATGCACGCTGGCAAGCAGCGTCTCATCCACAACAGCCACATAATCGGGTTCATAAATATTGGAATGTACGCGGATGGGAAAAGCACTGATCCTGTTAAAGGCCGTAATGGGTGCTCCCATTCGTTCCGGTCCGTATTCCGGAAACCCCTGTACATTTTTTCCTGTCATAAATGCCACATCCGCAAGTAAAAGTGCTGCGGTCTTGGCTCCCTGGCCGCCACGTCCGTGCCAGCGGATCTCCAACGTCTGATCCATGTTCAATCCTTTCTTTTTCAGGCATCTTTCGATTTTGCCGAATATTTGTTCCAAAATGCAACTGTTCTAATTATACAGATTTCTGTAAAAATGTAAATAATGATTCACACCGTTGTTTCGGCGCGGAAAAAATCCTCATATAACAGAAGCTCCTTCGGATCCTTTTTCGAAGAATCAAAGATCACCCGCCCCGGTTCCTTCCGGTCCGTCAATGCCTTCGCCTCTTCCAACCTGCGCCGAAGCTCCTTCGCCGTACCCGCTGCGCCGTCAAACATAGGGATGTCACCCAAAATCTTTCGGATCTGCTTCTTAATGAAGGGATAGTGGGTACAGCCCAAAACCACCCCGTCGATTTGGTTTACATAACCTCTCAGCAACTGTTCCAGCATCTCCAAAAGATCTGCCTGATCCAGCTCTCCTTCCTCAATCCTTGCCGCAAGTCCCGGGCAGGCTAAGGGAATCAGCGTGGTCTGCGCATCAAAGCGGGCCGCCAGAGACCGGTATTTATTCTGCTGCAGCGTCATAGGCGTAGCCATCACAAGGATCTTTTTCTTCGGCAGGATCATGGCCGCCGGCTTTACCGCCGGTTCCACTCCCACCACAGGAATGGAAGGGTAAGCCTCCCGGATCATCCGCGCCGCGGCGCCCGTAGCCGTGTTGCAGGCGATCACCACCGCTTTTGCGCCCCGATCGATAAGACGTCCGGCCAGGTCACAGGAGAGCTTTTGCACCTGTTCTATTGTTTTTTCCCCATAAGGGGCATTGGCCGAGTCTCCGAAAAAAAGAAAATCCTCATTGGGCAGCTGACTTGTCAGCTCTTTCAGTATGCTGATACCGCCTACGCCGGAGTCAAAGACGCCGATAAAATCTTCCTCTGTCATTTCTTCCTTCTTTCACTGTCTGCTTTCCCGCAGCATTCGTTCCAGCGCTTCCATTACGCTATGCATCTGATAATAGATCAAAAAAATCTGCTCCCTGAATTCCGGATACCGCTCAAGGGCCGTTTCCATCAGAGGCATGTAATACTCCTCTGTTTCCTGCAGATAGCCGGCGATCCGCTTTTGCGTAAAGCCGGAGGCCATACTGGATACGTTGTTGCAGCGGTCCAGAAGCTTAACAATGGTCGCCGTTTTATTTTCCGAGATCTTCTTATAATAAAGATCTTCCTTTTCCTTCGTTTTCTCTCCCGATCCCCAATCCTTCGTAAGGAGCATGACCGCTTCTCTGACAGATTCCGATACCGGCAGTTCCTCTTTCGAAATATTGCAGTCCTCGCAGACATCGTGTAGCAGCGCCGTTGCCAGGATCTCGTCTTCTCCGATACCCATATGAATGGCATGAAGCGCCATCTGCAGCGGATGAACAATATAAGGCACTGTTTGGGCGCAGTCCCGAAGCTGCCCCTGATGGGCTTTTTTTGCAAAAGGCAGGGCAGATAAGGTATCCTCAAGTTCATGCTTCCCGGCAAAAGCTTCCGTTTTCCGGTACAGCAGCCCCGCATCAAACAGTCCTGTTGAAAAGTCTCTCAATGGTTTTCCCTCATGTTTTGTCTGTCAGAAACTTCGTTGTAATTGTCACTTTTTCAGTATAAAACAATGCGCACAGCCATGCAAGCATCTAAAAAATCCCGGCAACCACATGGTTACCGGGACCAAAAGCAGGGGAAGAGGGAATCGAACCCCCGTTAACGGTTTTGGAGACCGCCGCACTACCGCTGTACTATTCCCCTATGTATTTATGCATGTTGAATCACGCAATGGCTATTATAGCATGGAGCACAGGGGAATGCAAGGGGTATTTTACGCTTACTTTTTGATCTTAATTTTTTTCACTCTACTCCATTTTCCGTAAACTTTCTCTTCTCCATCAAACTTATAAGCCCTGACCTTAATATAATAGGTTTTGCCTTTTTTCAGCTTGGTAAGCTTGATCGTTGTTTTGGTAAAAGACTTCGCTTTCTTTACCTTGGCGAGCTTCTTTTTGCTTGTGGCAGATATCACTTCATATCCATCCACCTTGTCATCCGTTTTCCCGGTTTTAAGCTTAAT
>JAIKWF010000122.1 GCA_024685005.1 Lachnospiraceae bacterium | reverse complement strand
AACCCCACGGATCTGAATATCCATCTGGGTGTCATTCTTTGCAAAAGGCAAAAGGCCGGACCAGGTCTCCCCGCCGTCCAGACTGTATTCATAATAGACAATGGAAGTATCCGGTTCGTTTCCCTGAATATGATACACCTGGATGTTATCGTTTCGTACCCTTCCGTCGGCAGTCAGATTGGCAAGCTCTTCCTCGGTTGCTATATGGGTTACAACATTGTCATCCAAGGCAGTTTCTTCGGCAGCACTTTCCTCTGTGTCTGCCCCGCTTTTCTCCAAAGCGCCATTCTCCTCAGCTTCATTCTCCTGCTCTGCGCTTTCCTTGTTTTCTTCTGCCGCTATGGTCTCGATCCACTTGACGGAAACTGCCTCGGGCCCCGTTTTATCGGGCTTTACCGCCTCATCCGGCACCATATAGCCGTTCTTGACATATTCCGTATAGTCTCTGGTGCCGTCGGCAGATTTTAAACGGTAGTACTTTGCCACCGCTTCCGCATCCATTTTCCCGAAGGCTTTCCAGTTTTCTTCTGCCGTTACGTAGTTTTCGTCCTGGATATGATCTGCATAGCAGTGCTCCACCAGAATAGCCCGCAGGTCTCTTGCGGCGGATTCCCGGATGATCCCGTAGTAATCCGTTCCCCGGTCGTTCAGTCTGGTCTTAACGCCGCGAATCGTCAGTCCGATCTCATCGAACTGCTCCAAAAAAATGTCTCCCAGGGCATGCATGTCCGCGTGCCTTTGCCCCGCACAGGGCACCCACACCTCGGAGCCGAACATGGTATGCTCTTCGGACATATTATAATGGAGGCTGATGAGTACATCAGCCCCCGCTTCTTTTGCTGTATTGGCTCTGTCTTTCAGGGACAGATCCGTCTCCTCGTCGGGATTGGTGATGATCACTTCCACGTTTTCAAACTGCTCCAGCTCTTCCTTCATGGCCTGGGCAGTAACGCGGTTCATGTGCTTTTCCAAAAGTCCGTTATAACTCAGACCGGAATTCTTGCCACCGTGTCCCGGATCGATCGCAATTACAAGGTTTGCCATAGATTCCTCAATTCTCTGTTATTTTGTTTTCTCTTCTTTTTTCTTCTTTTCCTGACCTTCTTCCCGGATCTGATCCACCAATTTCTCGATCAGAAGCTTCTTGGTATAAACGTCCAGACAAAGCAGACAGATGAAGGCAAAATGCTTCAGGAAATCCCTGTCTTCCTCTCTTGCATCTTCAAACAGACCGTGGGCATAGCGAAAACAGCTTTCCACATTTTCCTTCAGCAAAGATACCTCTTCGTCCCGAAGAGAAAAAACTTCGTCATAGATGTCCTTCAGACTCATGCCGTCTTTTGCATCAAAATACTGATCCGTCAGGGGGCCTAAGATCTGCTGGATATCCGTAATGGACATGACATTTTTGAAGTAATAGATAAAGATCAGCACCAGCATATGCTCTTTGGAATACTTCTTTTTCACCGGCGGCGGAAGAAGATCGTTCTTAGCATAGTTGTTGATCATGGTCTTGGTCAGAATCTTATCCGTTTCCGGATGCCTGGTGGTGGGCTTCATCTTCTCATCCATAAAGGTGGTGACCTGATCCATATAAAGATCAATGTCGGGAAGATCACCGGAATCCACATGTTTGATCCGGTCGAAGCTTTCCATTATGCTTTTGAGTAAGTCTTCATTCTTATCTGAAATTGTCATTTTTTCAATCCTCTGGAAGCGGCATCTTCATCGCCGCATCTGTACCAGATTATATAGTATTCAATACTATTTGTAAAGAATGGAGGCTACAGAAGTTCCCCGATCCTGCGGCAGATCAGCTCATATTCCTCCAGGAATTCTTCATAGTGCTCTTCGATAAATGCAGTATCCTTCCGGCTCCCTGCTGCCTCATGTTCTTTCGCCACATCACTGAATTCCTGCAAGCCGACTGTGGCCATCAGACTTTTGACGGAATGGGCTTCAATGCCATATTCCTCATATTGCCCGGATTCGGCCAGCATGCGAATTTTCTTTCCCTTTTCCATGCCTTCCCGGGACAGATCCGAAAGGATCTGTTTTAAGATCTTAGGATCGCCTCCACTGTGATGAAGCGCGGTCTCATAGTCCATGCCCACTACCCGGGAGATCTGATGCAGCTGCTTTTCATCCGCCGGCGCATTCTGATCCTCTTCCGGTAAAAATTCCACGCAATACATGTCTTCTTCCGCATCCCGGATCTTATCCGTAGGCAGGAACGTCTTTAGCGTCTCCTCTAAAATAGCGGGATCGATGGGCTTTTTGATATAATCCGCAAACCCGGCATCCTGATAAATCTTCTTGCTGCCGGCCATGGCATTGGCCGTAACCATGATAGCCTTTGTCTCCCGGTTTAGGGAATCCTCATCGCTTCTGATCATTTTCAGCGTCTGGATTCCGTCCGGCTCCGGCATCATGTGATCCAGTAAGATCAGATCGTATTGTTTTTTCCGGCACAGCCCTGCGGCTTTTTCCCCGCTGTCGCAAAGATCCAGCGTGCAGCCGGTACGCTTGAGCAAAAGCCTGATAATGTTCAGATTGGACCGGTTGTCATCCACCGCAAGGATCTTAGCGGCCGGTGCTGTAAAGCTGCTTTTTTCTTTTTCTTCTTCCCTTGCCTTTTCCCCGGACAGATTGGCGGGAACAGGGGTTTTATCCCTGACGGTAACAGGGAGCTGTACGGTAAATACAGAACCCTTCCCATACCGGCTTTCCACGTTGACCGTTCCTTCCATGGAGTCCACGATACTTTTTACAATGGCAAGCCCCAGACCGGTTCCTTCAATATGGCTGTTCTGCTTCAGATCCGCTCTGGAAAAGGCTTCGAACAAATGGCCCTGCTCCTCTTCCGGGATCCCCCGGCCCGTATCTTTTACGGCAAATTGCAGAAGGTAGCGGTCCTGTCCCTCATATCTGCCGGATACTTCCAGTGTTACAGACCCCCGGTCCGTGTACTTAATGGCATTGTTGATCAGGTTGATCAGGATCTGCCGGATCCTGACCTCATCACTCTCCAGGCCCCCGGGCACTTCCCCCTGCACTACTGCGGACAGGTCCAGATCCTTTTCCCGGGCCCGCTCCTCCAGCATAGGCATAATATCACCCAGCAGCTCTGCCAGGCGGAATTTTCCGTTTACGATCTCCAGCCTGCCTGCTTCGATACGGGAAAAATCAAGGACATCGTTTACCAGCATCAGCAGCATTTTTCCGGAGCTTTTCACGCTTCTTGCATATTCTCCGATGACCGCATCCGAGTTTTCCCTAAGGATCATCTCATTCATACCCAAAATGGCGTTGATGGGGGTACGGATCTCGTGGGACATGCTGGCAAGGAACTGGGTTTTTGCTTTTGACAGATCCTCTGCCTCCTCTTTTTCCTTATAGATCATCCGCAGATCATCCACCTGCTGGTAGATCACGTAGATCAGGAAAAATACCAGACCCATCAGCATGGGAATCTCTTCGTTTACCGGTATCACGAAAAGCAGCAGCACGATCTCGATGAGACTGAAGGCCAGAAAGCCGATAAAGCCCATGGCCGTGTATTTGTATTTTTTCGCTCTTCCCGTTATCACATCCGACAGAAGCATGACCGCCGCCACCAGTACTACAAGGCCCAGTACGGCATCAATATAATACAGTGCCGATGCAAAGGAAAAGATCCCCGTAAAATGGAGAACCGACCAGAAAATGCCGTTGCCCACCGCCAAAATCAACGTGAAATGCATCAGCTTTCTGTGGGTTCCGTCCATGATGGAATTCAGATAAAGGGCCGGACCGAAGGGCAACAGAAGACAAAGCATGTAGTTTGTCACGCCGTCCACATGATAATGTCCGAAAAGAAAGGGAAACAGGAAGGAATTGGTAACTGCCCAGAGGGCCACGATCAAAACTCCCAGACTTCCGTAAAGCATGTTGATCCGCTGCCGGTACCGAAGGATCATTACGATACTGACGACGGTGACAATAAAAGCCAGAATGGAAACCGCCACTGCCATGATAAAAGAAGCACCGTAACGATGAAACAGCAGGGAATAAAAGCCTGCCTTCGAGCAAACAAAGGTTTCGGGCACAGGCTGCTCACGTTTCGTACAGCCCTTTTTAAGCAGCATCAGGTCTTTCCCGGAATCGGCGGCATTCAAAGGCACCGTCATAAAGAAACGTTTTACGCTGCCGCCGGGAATATTTACATCCCGGGCCTCCACATAGTCCTTTCGCAGCTTCCCGTCAATGTAAACCTCCACATCTTTTCCGGTCTGAAAGCATAGAAGGGAATCATCTATAATCTTTTCCGGCAAAGTGGAAGAAAGGGTATAGTTTTCCCGGATGGCATTTCCGGAAGGAATGTAACGCCCAATCTTTTTCGCATCGCCGTTTTCTTTGGTCAGGGTCCACTCCTCTATATACACCGGTGTGTCCATTTCCATAACCACGATGTTGTCCGTAATACTGAAAAAGATCAATTGGAAAAATGTAAGGATCAGAAACAGAAAAAAGAATACCTTGGCGGAAAAAACAATGGCCCTGTCATACTTCTCTTCCGTTTTTTCCACCGGTATATTGATTTTCGTTTTGTTGTCAGGTTTTATCATGGGTACCCTCCGACAGGGTGCTTTTACAGATCACTCTTTTCCCGTTCGGGAAAATACGATGTCATATCCTCCGTTGCCGTAAGCCATGGAACGGTTCACACGGCTGATGGTTGCCGTGGAGGCCCCGGTCTTTTCGGCGATCTCCAGATAGGTCTTTTTTTCCCGCAGCATGGCTGCTACCTCCAGCCTCTGGGAAAGAGAAAGGATCTCGTTGACCGTGCATATATCTTCAAAAAATGCGTGACACTCCTGCTGATCCTTCAGGCTTAAGATCGCATCAAACAGCTGGTCTACCGCTTCGGAATCTAATTCTTTGATCATAGTATTTCCTGCCTTTCAGATTGTCTGATCTTCTGAATCCAGCAGACCTATTCTAGCATATTTTAGTCTCCTTGGGCAACCGGTTTGGGCAACCTGTTGCAAAAAAGCAGATAAGAAAAAGCAACCTCCCCCGAAGGTTTGGTTGCTTTGAAAGCTCTTTTGCTTTTTTCCGATAAAATCTGCTTTTATACTTCCAGCTTCATATCGCCGTCTTTGATCATACCTGCTTTTCTGAGCAGGATGGTGAACAGATAGGAAAGAATACCTGTCAGAACGAAGTGCAGCACGATGATGAGGATCAGGGTCTTGCCTGCGCCAAGCTCCGGTGCCATGGTCTGATAGGTGGTGATCTGTCCCACAAGACCTGCGGTTCCCATGCCTGCGCCGGTGGCGTTGTTGGTCATATGGAACAAAAGCGTAGATACAGGTCCCAGAACAGCGCTCGTCAAAATAGCGGGCAGCCAGATCACGGGTTTTTTCACGATATTTCCGATCTGCAGCATACTGGTTCCCAAGCCCTGGGCCAGCAGACCGTTTACGCCGTTGTCTTTAAAGCTGGCAACCGCAAAGCCCACCATATTGGCGCAGCATCCTGCGGTAGCTGCTCCTGCAGCAAGGCCGGAAAGATTCAAAATAATGGCAAGGGCTGCAGAGCTGATAGGCAGGGTTAAGATGATACCCATGAGAACGGATACCACAATGCCTCCGAAGAAGGGATGTGCTTCCACGTTTACATTTACAAGCTGTCCTAAGAAAGCCATGAATGCAGAAATGGGCGGTCCTAAGATCAGACCTACGGCTGAACCGGAAACGATAGCCACAAAGGGGGTAATGAGAATGTCCACTTTTGTCTTGCCGCTTACCAGATGACCCATACCGATGGCAACCATGGCAGCGATGAAGGCTCCTAAAGGTTCACCGGGGCCTGCATAATTGATCACACCTTCTACCAATACGGTGCCAGCCAGAATCTTGCCGGCAAAAGCACCCATCATGCCTGCTGTGGCGGATGAGATGATCACAAGGGGGCTTTCCTTATACTTGATAGCAACACCGATACCGATGCCCGCACCGGTTACGGAGGATGCGATCTTACCCATCATCACAACGCTGGTTCCGATCACGCCGGGAAGCAGGCTTCCGATCTGGGAAATAATGGTTCCGATGATCAGGGTCGCAAACAGTCCCGTAGCCATGCCGGAAAGTCCGTCAATAAAGATCTTGTGCAGAATTTTCTTAACCTTTTCCATAATTTACTCCTCTTTTTAGCGCATCCCGGGGGATGCATTTGATATTCCGAGGAAATACAATAGCACACCGGCGCTGTTAATGCAAGAAAAATAACCGTTATTTCTTTACAATTTGCCCTATTTGTGCTATTCTATGACTGTCGCAATTACGCGACGGAACTATTTTTTGGGAGGAGAAAAAAAAATGAACAAAGGTACAGTAAAGTGGTTCAACAATCAGAAGGGATACGGTTTCATTTCCGATGAGGCTGGAAACGACGTATTCGTTCACTACTCAGGACTTAACATGGAAGGTTTCAAGTCTCTTGAAGAAGGCCAGGCTGTTGAGTATGAAGTAGTTCAGGGTGAGAAGGGACCTCAGGCAGTCAATGTGACTAAGCTTTAATCTCTTCAAAGCATTAATCAGTTTTTCATGTACCTTTCTAAAATATAAATTTTCGTGATTTTGTTTTAAGTAAGATACACCAGGTATTAACGGATTAATACTAGAACCGCTGCAGATGCAGCGGTTCTTTTCTGTGTTATCGTTTGTTCTGTTTTTAGTTACTGTTCTCTCCGTATGATTTCCCTGACAAATTCATCCGTGATCCATTCATCTTCATACACATTCAAGAAATAGACCGCAGTATTGTAGATTGCCTCCGGCATATCGCCAAAATAAATCTGTAGCATAGTTTTACCTCTTCATTAGCGCTTCTTTGTCAGGCGCCCGTTTTCAGTTTTCTATGGATTATACTTCTCTCAAACAAGTGCGGTTCATTATGATCATTTCACTTTGATTTTAAATGTCTTCACTTTGATCGCGGAATCGTAGTTACTGTTTCCCGCGTCGGTGACTTTCACGGTCACTTTGTAGGTTTTCTTCTTCAGACCCTTCTTGAGCTTGATGTTTCCCGTTTTGGGGTCGATCACGATCTTCTTGTTGCCCTTGGTCTTTT
>JAIKWF010000099.1 GCA_024685005.1 Lachnospiraceae bacterium | reverse complement strand
CTGCGATTGTGGTTCAATATAAGTCGGTTTCGGAACACGTCTCCTCAGTGCCCACTGCTGCGATTGTGGTTCAGTATTATACCAGAGCTGCGGTCTGCTCTGCGATGGCCATCTCTTCGTCAGTGGGTACCACCCATACTTTCACGTTGCTGTCTGCGGTTGAGATCTCTACTTCTTCGCCGCGAACGCAGTTGGCATCTTCATTTACGGTAACGCCAAGGTATCCCAGATAGCTCATGATCTCAGCGCGGGCGGTGATGTTGTTCTCGCCGACGCCGGCTGTAAAGACGATAACGTCTACGCCGTTCATGGCTGCTGTGTATGCTCCGATGTATTTTGCTACGCGATAGCTCCAGGCAGAAAGTGCGGTGCTGGCAAGTTCATTGCCGGACTCTTCTGCAGCTGCCAGATCTCTGAAGTCACTGGATACGCCGCCGGAAAGTCCCAGAACACCGGATTTTTTGTTGCAGATGTCGATCATTTCTTCTGCGGTCTTGCCTTCTTTTTGTGCCAGAAAACCGATGACTGCAGGATCGATATCTCCGCAGCGGGTTCCCATGATCAGTCCTTCCAGGGGTGTCAGTCCCATGGATGTATCTACGCATTCTCCGTTCATTACTGCTGACACGGATGCGCCGTTTCCAAGGTGGCAAACGATGATCTTCAGATCTTCACGCTTTTTGCCCAGGATCTGTGCGATCCTGCCGCTGACATAGTCATGGGAGGTACCGTGAAAGCCGTAGCGGCGAACTTTGTACTTCTCATAATATTCGTAGGGCAGTCCGTAAAGATATGCTTTCTTGGGCATGGTCTGATGGAATGCTGTATCAAATACCGCTACCATAGGTACACCGGGCATCAGTTTCTGACAGGAACGGATACCGATGAGGTTAGCGGGATTGTGCAAAGGAGCCAGATCGCTGACTTCTTCAATGGCTTTGATGACTTCATCCGTGATCACTACACTGGATGCAAATTTCTCACCGCCGTGTACGATCCTGTGTCCTACCGCATCGATCTGATCCAGGGATGTAACAACGCCTACGGTTGCATCTGTCAGCTTTGCCAGTACCGCGTCCACTGCTGCCACATGATCGGGCATGGGGATCTGCTCGGTTTTCTTTTCACCGCCCTTGGGGGTGTGGGTGATCTGGCTTCCTTCAATTCCGATCCTCTCGCAAAGTCCTTTGGCAAGGACGTCTTTGCTGTCGGAATCGATCAGCTGATATTTCAGGGATGAACTGCCGCAGTTGATGACTAGTATGTTCATGATGTTCGCTCCTTTGTGCTATGTATTATATATTTTATTGTTTAGTTCCGCAGCGGTCGCTTCGGGCCGTATTCCGAAACCTCCGACGACCTGCGGTCGAGAGTCGGTTTCGGAACACATCCCTTCAGCACCCGTTGCTACGGTTGTGATTCAATATAATTCGATTTCGTAACTCAACGGTATAACACCTATTGCTGCGTTTGTGATACTATGCTTTCATATTCCTTAGTATGCGCGGCCCCAGTATACCATCTTCTTGGCGGGTTTTCCGCAGCATACGCAGGTGTCGGAAAGGGTTTCCTGTTCGAAGGGCATGCAGCGGCTGGTTACGGACAGTTCTTCTTTGATCTTGTCCTCGCAGGCCTGATCGCCGCACCACATTGCTTTTACGAAGCCGGATTTCTCATTGAAGGTTTTTACAAATTCTTCGTAGGTTCTTGCTTCATAGGTATGGGCATCTCTGTGTGCTCTTGCTCTTTCCAGCATCTCTTTCTGGATGGTCACAAGAAGCTCTGCCACTTTCTTCTCTACATCAGCCAGCGGGCATTCGATCTTTTCTGCTGTATCTCTTCTTACAAGTACGCATTTTCCTGCTTCCAGATCCTTCGGTCCCAGCTCGATACGAAGAGGGATTCCTCTCATCTCGCACTCGGAGAACTTCCATCCGGGTGTCTTGTCGGAATCATCCACTTTCACACGGACAGGCTGCAGGGATAAGCTGTGTGCCTTATTGATCTCATCTGAGCCTTCGCTGTAATCAACGTTAACTGCTGCTAACTTTTTAGCGATATCATATGCTGCGTCAAGAACTCCTTCTGCCTGCTGGCGGATGGGGATGATCTGTACCTGCACAGGTGCGATCCTGGGCGGAAGCTTCAGACCTGAATCATCTCCGTGTACCATGATGATACCACCGATCAGTCTGGTGGATACACCCCAGGAAGTCTGGTGTACATACTGCAGCTTGTTTTCCTTATCGGTATACTGGATCTCAAATGCTCTGGCAAAGCCGTCACCGAAGTTGTGGCTGGTGCCGGACTGAAGTGCCTTTCCGTCATGCATCAGTGCTTCGATGGTATATGTTGCGTTAGCACCGGCAAACTTTTCTTTGTCAGTCTTGCGTCCTTTGATCACAGGGATCGCAAGTACCTGCTCGCAGAAATCCGCATACAGATTCAGCATCTGGGTAGTTCTGTTTTCCGCATCTTCCTCAGTGGCATGAACGGTATGTCCTTCCTGCCATAAGAACTCGCGGCTGCGAAGGAAAGGTCTTGTCTCCTTTTCCCAACGTACCACGTTGCACCACTGGTTATAAACCTTGGGCAGATCGCGATAAGAATGTACTTCATTTTTATAAAAATCACAAAACAGGGTCTCGGAAGTAGGACGTACGCAAATACGTTCCTGCAAAGGCTGCAGACCGCCGTGGGTTACCCAGGCTACCTCCGGGGCAAATCCCTCTACATGATCTTTTTCTTTCTCCAGCAGGCTTTCGGGAATAAACAGGGGCAGGTAGACATTCTCCACTCCCGTCTCCTTAAAGCGCGCATCCAGCTGCTTTTGCAAAAGCTCCCAGATCGCATAACCCGCCGGTTTGATCACCATGCATCCTTTTACGGAAGTATAGTCGATCAGCTCGGCTTTCTTCACCACATCCGTGTACCACTGCGCAAAATCCACATCCATGGCAGTGATCGCTTCCACCAATTTCTTGTCAGCCATCTTTCTTCTCCTTTATATCATTACTGTCAGGTTTCCCTGATTCTGTCAAAAATCCATTCCTTTCCACTCTATCACAATTACGATATCCAGTCAAAAAAAACTGTCTTTTGGGGGCAAATCCGGCATTTTTGACCGATCTCTCTTTTTATGGTAGACTTAGGGGCGTAGTTTTGTTAACAACCAAATCATATTATGAGGGAGAGAAAAATGAAGATCAAAACTTTAAAAAGGCACCTGACACTTGGCCTTGGTATGGTATGTCTTACGGCTGCCCTGACCGGATGCCAGTCTAAAAACGATGACAGCGGTTACGATACCGGAGATCCGGATTCCGATATCTACGCCGAGGATACGGATGAAGAAACAGGGGATGAAACAACCGATGATTACGATACCGGATTTGACGATGATACAACCCTTGATACAGAAGATCCGGAAACAGATGATACCGGCCTTACAGATGATACCGGCCTTACGGATGACACCGGTGATGAAGATCCGGATTCCCTTGGCGGCGATTCCTCCGGTGATCAGAGCGACCGTTTCACCACTGTGGATGAGGCAGAGCTTGCCAGAGTCTTCGGTGATAAGGAAAATGATTATAAAAAAGTAAAATGGGGCGTACAGTATAAGCCCAATGAGCTGGAAGGTCTGCTGATCTCCGTTACACCTTATCAGGAAGATTCCAGCAACTACCTTTTGTTAGCACTGACAAACTTATATGATAAGGATCTTACGGTTTCCGGAGAAGGTTATGCCGTTGGCACCAACAATGAAAACATCGGTGATTTCACCATTACCAATTATGCCATCAGACCCGGCGGCACCGTTCTTACCGAAATCTATTGCGAAGGAGAATCCAACGGCGTTCTGCACTGGAGTGAACTGTCCGCATCTCCTGATGAGTATTATGAAAGCGTCAATTGGGAAAGTGACTGGGCCCTCGGAAAAGGAGAAGCCGGCGAAGAAGCTTTGAAATATACGCTGACCTGTAATGATACCGCTCAGATCGGTGATGTGCATGCGCTGGTATTGAATAAAGACGGTTTCGTCATCGGATACGGAAACGATTACAATCCCGATGAGACATCCAATGCAGAAGGCGTTATCTCCTTCTTCGGAGAGGATAATGCAAAGCTGATGCAGACAGATGCTGTGGACGTTGCCGTATTTGCCAATCCCGTAAAATCCAAAGAATGATCCTTTGATAAGAAAGAAGAAAGCCCGCACGGTTGTGCGGGCTTTTGTTTTGCTTAGAATGCAGTGTATTGCTGACCTCCGGTCTTGGATGAGAAGAAGTATTTTCTTCCCGATGTGTTGCCGTCTCTCTTGGCTTCCACATATACATACCAGGTCTTTTTCTTTTTGATCTTGGTCTTTCCTACCTTCTTGATGGTAACTGAGTTTTTACTCTTCTTTACGGATTTTACTTTCTTGTAACCGCTGTAAGGCTTGGAGGAAACATAGACATCATAACCCTGTGCTCCTTTTACCTTCTGCCATTTTACATTCAGCTTTCCGTTTGCTTTCGTTACCGATTTGATCCAGGGCTGCTCAAGGCAGTAAATGGATTTCCAATGGGTGTATTTCTTTACGCCCTTTTCGGTGGTAAAAGCACGAAGTGAAAACTTATAAACCCGGTTGTTTTCCACATGGAAGGTAACAGAATCAATATCTCTTCCTACGGTTTTGTTCTCAAGCTTCTTTTCGCCGGAAGTCTCAAAGTAGATCTCATATCCTTCCGCAACCGAAACCTTATCCCAGCCGATCTCCAAGGTGTTGGTGAAACGGTCCCAGCTCTTCTGGTACACATTTCCCACCTCATCCATGGAGGTCTTGGCGCTGTACAGGATCCTGGTGGTCTTGCGAACGTCCGTAGTGCCAATGCCGTTAATGGCTACGATCATGATATCGTAAGTGGTGCCGGGACGAAGATCCGTAAAGGTATATCCGTTGGTTGTTACGGTAGCCACCTTCCTGTAATTGTTCTTATTGGCAGGTAATGATTCCTTGATCCAGACTTCGATCTGCTCCGTATTGGCTACGGCCCAGGCCACGGAAATGGACTTACCCGTGGAATCGGACTGCACCAGCTGCAACACCTGCGGTGTTAATGCTGCCGAAACGTTTTTCGGTCCGGCAAAGATACACAGGCTCAGCAAAAGGAGCGCTGCCATCCACTTTGATACGATTCTGTTTGCTTTTTGCATTTTATATCACTCCCGGAAACTATCTGTATCTGTATGAACGTGTGATCTGTCCGCTGTATTCACTGTAAACATCACTGTCTACGTATTTTTTACCCTTCTTAACCTGATAATATACTCTTATATAATATGTCTTATAGTATTCAAGCGGTTTCTTTTTGTATTTACCAATCACAACAGATTTTGCATTGCCTTTAGCCGTTGCAACCTTGGTAAACTTTCCGTCAGGTGAGGTAGACATCTTTACCACAAATCTGCCGACACCTTTGCACTTGCCCCAGGTAACCTTGATTTTTCTGTCGCCAGGTGCGCTGCATTTTACATTACTGCTGCCGAGATACTTATAATCACTCCATTGTCCGTATTGAACCTGACCATTTGAAAGCGTTACGTAAGCTCTTACACGATACTTATACATAACTTTATTCTTGGCGTTAACGATAGCGCTTGCGCCTATGTTAGCGGTCTTGACACTGAATGATCCTTTTCCTTTAACGGCTTTTCCTTCAACCTCAAAGCCGTTTCCGCATACACCGTTTCCGACTCTGACGTAGCAGGTTCCGCTGCTCAGGACATTTGTGATTCCGAAAAAGTCCTTATCGACCTTTGTGGTCAGGAGAGACAGATTAGCAACTCTGGAATAGTTTCCAACTGCATATCCGCCCTTGGAGTTTACACGGATAGGATGAACAAAAGCATAGGTATAATTTGTCAAAGGAAGCTGGAAGCTTGTAGCGCCTTTGGTGCTGATCAGCTTTTCCACACCGGGATACTCGATGGCATAATCTGTAGCTCCCTGAACAGGCGCCCAGGAAATCGTTGCAGCAGTATCACTTGCTCCCACAAAGCTTACGACTCCCATGTCCTCAGGTTTTGTGATCACTTCACAGGGATCGGATGCATTTCCATAGCAATTGTTGGCATCTGTTCCGTTTCCTACTTTTACCCAATAAGTAGAGCCTACATTCAGGCCTGAAAAAGTAAGCGTGGTGGAAGCAGAACGTGTTTTATTGAGCGCTTTTGTACAAGCTGCATCTGAATAAATAACGCCTCCGTAATAATCTGCACCGATCTCGGTAAACTCTACGGTAACTGAATTCTTTGTAACGCCGGTCTGTTTTACATCCGTTACAATATCGGCTGCCTTAACATCCGTTGTTCCCGCTGCAAACGCAAATAAAAATGCGATGGCAGCAAGTGTTGCGGCGAAAAACCGCAAGGTCTTTGTTGCGCTCTGTCTCATTTTTCTCCTCCTCATAATGTACAGATAAATTATAAAGTTACATACTTATTACCATTATAAATTGTTTCACAGATTTTTCAATCTTTTTTATTCGATGGGCTCATCGTCTTCTTCCGCTTCACCGTCCACGATTCCGTGGTCTGCAATGGAAGCAGGATCAAATCCGGCGCCGGAGAAGAAAGCCTTATAGATGGCCACATGATCATAGATACATTTCCAGCCGCTGGATGAAGTTGCGGTAGCGCAGATATAGGGATGACCCGATGCATCGGTGGCATAGCTGACAGCACAGTTTTTGGACTGGATCACGTAACCTGTCTTGGCTCCCACCACAAGTCCGCCGCAGTCTTTATCCTCGATCCGGCGCAAAAACCAGTTGGAAATGGTGATGCCGTCCGGATGCTCCGGTGTCTGGGACGTGGTATAGGTATGGGCGGAAAGAACTTCCCGGCAAAAATCATTGCGCATAGCCGCATCCATGATGATGGCCATATCGTAAATGGTGCAGTAATGATCTTCATTATAAAGTCCCACGCAGTTGGTAAAGTGGGCGCTCTGGGAAAGACCCAGCTCTTTGAGTTTTTCATTCATAAGATCCGCGAACTCTTCCATGGAACCGGACACATAGGTGGCCAGCGCATACGCCGCATCTCCACCGGAAGGAAGAATGGTTCCGTAAAACAGATCCCGGACCGTTACCAGTTCATCCACTGCAAAGCCCACGTTGCTGCAGTCGTTGCTGAAGGAAAAGTCCGTTACTTCCAAAGTGATGGGAATCCTTTTTTCCAGATCCGGATCCGGCAGGTTCTCTGCTGCCACCAGGATAGTCAAAACCTTTGTCATGGACGCAGGGGAGATTCTGGTGTTGGGATTTCGGGACGCTTTGATCTCACCGGTCTGGGCATCCATTAAAACACCGTACTCACTGATAACTTCTCCGGAAAAACCGGAAGTGTTCTCTGTCTTATGGGCATCATAGGCCTGCTGGCTGGAAGTAAATCCGCTCATAAAAGGTGAAAGCTGACCGCCCTCATTTCCTCCGCCCAAAACGCCGCTGACGGCTTCTTCCGACATCTGGCGAAGCTGGGCTGCCTGACCAACGCCTACCAGATAAACGGATTCCGACTGGCCCTGTTCCAAAAACTGCGCTCCTTCTTCCTCCGTCATCACCATAGCGGTTGTGAAGTCGAAACCGGCTGAAGTGGGGAGCTTACGGATCTCCTTCATTTTTTCTTCATAGGCATCCTGTGCCTGAAATTCCTCAGATTTTTTCCTGGCGCCGGCACCGAAAATCTTGTCGGACAGCCCGGAAAAAGCGAAGATCATGATAACCAGAGCCGCTACCACCGGTATTCCGAAAGCGATCATCTTACGAATATTTTCCTTGCGTTTTTTTTCGGCCCGCATTCTTGCGATCCGTCTGCGACGCATGGCACGCTTTCTTTCTTCTTCCAGTTCCTGGGGGCTCATTGCATCAAAATCATGATTCATGTGTCATTCTCCTAAATTCATAATCGTTTTATTGTAACCTGATTCGCATCTGCATTGCAAGTTCTTCTGCAGAGGAAAGTAATTGTTCTTCGTCAAAGGGAATGATGCCTTTGGGCTCTAAGTCCAGTACAAAGGCGGGTTTTGCCCCTGTCACAAGGCGAAGGCGTCCGTGAAAATGATCCAGCACAAAGGCGATATTTTCCGTCCGGATATTGGCACGGGGGTTCATATAAAAACTGATCCTGTCTTTTTTCCCGCTGATCTCCGTAACATAAAGGGGCCGCAGGGAGCTTCTAAGGAGCACGATCCGCAAAAGGTTGGTAACGGAAACCGGAACGGAGCCGAACCGGTCGGATAGCTCCGCTTTCATGTCTTCGCATTCTTCCGCAGTTTCGATAGCTGCGATCCGTTTGTAAATCTCCAGCTTTTGCTCTTCATTTACGATATAGGAATCCGGGATAAAAGCATCCACGTCCATTTCCGCCGTGATCTCCTGTTCCTGGTTTATCTCCTCTCCTTTGGCACTTTTTACCGCCTCGGAAAGCATCTTCAGGTACAGATCGTATCCCACCGCTTCCAGATGTCCGCTCTGGGCTTTTCCCAGCATGGTACCTGCACCGCGGATCTCCAGATCCCGCATGGCAATTCGGATGCCGCTTCCCAGCTCCGTAAATTCCCGGATGGCAGCCAGTCTCTTTTCCGCCACTTCCTTTAAAAGTTTGTCCTTTTTATACATGAGAAAAGCGTAGGCATTCCGGTTGGATCTGCCCACCCGTCCCCGAAGCTGATAAAGCTGGGACAATCCCATGCGGTCGGAATCATGGACAATGAGGGTATTGACGTTGGGGATATCCAGTCCCGTTTCGATAATGGTTGTGGAAACCAGAACGTCGATATTGCCTCTGATAAAGTCATACATGATGCGCTCCAGCTGGGTTTCCTTCATCTGCCCGTGGGCATAGGATACAACCGCATCCGGCACCAATTCCTGGATCTTCCCCGCCGCTTCCGCAATGGTGGCAACTCTGTTGTAGACGTAATACACCTGTCCTCCTCTTGCCAGCTCACGGTTAATGGCTTCCCGGACCATTTCCTCATTTTCTTCCATGACAAAAGTCTGAATGGGCATACGGTCCACCGGAGGTTCTTCCAGAACACTCAGATCCCTGACGCCGGAAAGACTCATGTTCAAGGTTCTGGGGATGGGGGTTGCGGAAAGAGTCAGCACATCCACGGTGTTTTTCATTTTCTTGATCTTTTCTTTGTGGGTTACACCGAAACGCTGCTCTTCGTCCACCACCAAAAGACCCAGGTCCTTAAAGGAAACATCCTGGGACAGGAGTCTGTGGGTACCGATGACGATATCCGCCGTACCGTTTTTGAGCATTTCTATATTCTTTTTATTTTCCCCCGCTGTCAGGAACCGGGACAGCAAAACCACTGTCACGGGAAAATCCTTCATTCTTTGGGTAAAGGTTTCATAGTGCTGCTGTGCCAGGATCGTGGTAGGCACCAGCACTGCCACCTGTTTATTGTCCTGAATGGCTTTAAAAGCTGCGCGAATGGCGATCTCCGTTTTTCCGAATCCCACATCCCCGCAGATCAGACGGTCCATGATCTTGGTGGATTCCATGTCTTTTTTGGTGGCATCAATGGCTTCGATCTGATCATTTGTCTCTTCGTAGGGGAACAGCTCCTCAAACTCTTTTTGCCAGACCGTATCCTTTTCAAACTGGAAGCCCCGTCTCTGGTTTCTTTCCGCATACAGAGAGACCAGATCCTTTGCCACCAGTTCCACTGCTCCCTTGACACGGGTCTTGGTGCGGTTCCATTCCTGACTGCCCAGCTTATTGAGCTTAGGCTTTTTGTCGGCATCGCTGCCGGCGTATTTCATGATCACCTGAAAACCGGTGGCCGGCACATAGAGATTTCCGCCGTCTCCGTATTCCACCTTCATGTAATCCTTGGTCACGCCGCCCCGCTCGATCTTCTCGATGCCCCGGTAGATTCCAACGCCGTGTCCTTCATGGACCACATAGTCTCCCACCTTCAGCTGGGAAAGGGAGCTGAGCTTTTCTCCTTCATACCGGTGATGGGTCCGTTTCTTTCTGTGCCTGTTTCCGAAAATGTCGCTTTCGGTAATGACTGCCAATCTGGCGGAAGGGTATTCGAAGCCCTTGGAAAGTAAGCCATAGCTAACGCAAATCTCCCCGGGCTGGGGCAGGTGCTGTCCTTCTTTATAGTAAGCGGGAAGCTGCTGGTCAAAAATGTCTTTTGCCAGTCTCCTTGCCCTGGTACGGGAAGGTGAAAGCACCAGGATACGATAGTTTTTCTGATGGTATTTTTTCAGATCGGAAGAAAGAACTTCGAAACTGTTATGGAAGGAACCGATGCTTTTTCCGTCGGCTCCAAGGATGGTCTCCGGACTGCCGTGCCGGCTTCTGTGCCCCAATGTAGACAGGCAGAGTGTCCGTTTGTCTTCCAAAAAGCTCTCTACCCGTTTGGCATCATACAAAAGAGAGGCCTGACCGGGAAGGGCCATTCCCTTTTCCAGTCTGCCTGTATAGCTGTCCCGGTATTCCATTTCAACAGCATTTAAATGCTCCCGAAGTCTGGCAGGCTCATCTAAAACAAGGAGCAGATCTTTTTTTACAAACAGGGACAAAAAGTCTGTCAGCTGGGGGCAGAAATACCCCATGTAGCTGTCCAGATTGGCCATGACGCCGAATTCCCGCATCTGTTCGATCAGATCCTTTGCGGTTTTCCGGAGCTGTCTGCCTTTTTCCCTGTTGCCCTGTTCCGTCAGTGCTGCGGCGCATTTTTCCGCATCCTCCAGGATCGCCCGAAAGCCGTCTTCTCTTTCCTGCTTTGTCAGGATCACTTCCGTGGCGGGAAAAATGGTAACAGAAGTAAGATTCTCGATGGATCTTTGGGACAGGGCATCAAATCTGCGGATGCTCTCTGTCTCATCCCCCCAAAGCTCGATCCTTATGGGGTTATCCTCCGTCATATCGAAAATATCGATGATGCCACCGCGGATGGAAAACTGTCCCGGTTCCTGAGCCTGATAGTTTCTCTCATATCCCATCCGTACCAGCTTTTTGGCAGCCGCTTCCTCTTCCACGATACTGCCCACGGAAACGGAAAAGGTATGATCCAGCATTACCTCCAAAGGCTGAATGGGGGCCATGAGGGTATCGATGGTGGTTACGATATAGCAGGGGCTTCCCTCTATGATCCTGCGAAAGCAGTTCATCCGCTCCCGAAGGGAATCCCTGCCATTCAGATCCGCCTGGAAAAAGAGGTAGTCCTTGGCTTCGAAAAGGATCACATTATCCTCAAAAAAGCGCAGATCTTCCGCCAGGGTTCTTGCCTGCAACTGACTGTAGGTTAAGATCACCCTGCTTTTGTAATCCTGCGAGATCCCGGATATCACATGGGCTTTCTGTGAATCCGTCAGCCCCGCGATCTCCACGCTCTTGCCTTTATGCAGTTTTTCATCGGCCTGTTCGTAAAAGGCCAGCTCTTTTAAAGGCTCTGTCAGTTTATGCATTTTCTGTTTTCTTCTTTGCGTTTACCCGGTTCATGGCCTTATCGGCGCCTTCTGTCAGGATGGTCAATACCGCATCTGCAGCTTCCTCAAAGGCCTGCAAAACAGCTTCTCTGTCCTGTCCCGAAAAATGTCCCAGAACGTAATCTGCCAGATCCCATCCCGCAGGTTTTGCTCCTACGCCGATGCGGACCCTTGTAAAATCTCTGGTTCCCAGAAGAGCTACAATATTCTTCATACCGTTGTGTCCGCCGGGGCTTCCGCTTTTGCGGATCCGCAGCTGTCCGGGATCAAGATCGATATCATCATACAATACGATGAGCTCCGTCTCAGGATCAATGTTGTAATAGTCGGTAAGCTCCCGCAAACTTTCTCCGCTTTTGTTCATGTAGGTTAAAGGCTTTACCAAAAGGATTTTGTTGCCTTCATAGTATCCTTTTCCCACAAATGCTTTATGCTCTCTGCCGGAAACCGGTATCATCAGCTTCTGTGACAAAATGTCGATCACGTCAAAGCCGCAATTGTGTCTGGTGTGTTCATATTCTCTGCCCGGATTTCCCAGGCCTGCGATCAGGTACATCTGATATCTCCCTTTTTACGTTTATGAGCGAAGCAGTGCTTTCAGTTTTCCCGGCTGGTCGATGACCTCCGCCGGCCTTTGGCCGCACAGCTTCTCGAAGGCCGAAGCCGCTTTTTCAGAAGCCGCAAAAACACCGCTCATGTAGGGCATCGCATAAGCAGCCGCCTTTACAAACATGGGATCTTCTTCCATTTTTTCGATCATGACATCCGTTACATACAGGATCTTCTGTCCCTCCGTATACAGAAGTGTCAAGAGCATGTCCATGGTGATGATCTCATATAATAGGATCCTGTCAAATACCGCTCTTCCGAAGATCCGCTTTGAATGTGCCCTGTAATCGTAGCTTACGATCTCCATAGTTTGTTCGAAAGAAAGCTTGTCATCTTTGCAAAGATCCAGGGCTGCCCGTCCCAGGGCGGACATGTGGATTGCTCCTTCAACACCTATGGCATTCTTTCCAAAGAGCATGGGATACGCATACTTCCTGTTTTCATCTGCTAATACTCTTTCGCAGGCGATATAGATCTCCCTGCCTCTGATACCAAAGCCTTTGAAAAACTTTTTCAAAAGCTCAAGCTGGGGACCTTTTCCGCATGTCTGATCAAAAAGTAAAAGATTGGGGACATGCTCCTTTGGGGCCTCCTCTATGGTCACTCCCTCTTCTTTTCCCAAAAACAGTCCGCAGAGTTTTTTTGCATTCTCGGGACTGTCATAGGCGCAAAAACGCTTTACCGCTGCCTCGTCGTGATAGGTCTTTCCTTTGCGAATGGCCCGAAGAACTCCCTCCGGCGTTTTAGATTTATCAAAAGGAAGGGACATCAGATTCAGATAGGTTCCCCTTCTTTTCTTGTATTCCTTATAATCCGGACAGTATAATATGATCTGTTTTTTTGTTGCCAGATAATCAAAAAAGACACTGGAGTAATCGGTGATCAGCGCATCCGTATAGGCCAAAAGCTGATAGCTGTCCATATCACCCGGGAATTTCCGGATGTGCTTGTAGACGCTGTAGTCCAAAATATCGGATACTTTGTGATGGAGATTTACATAGAGAATGGCATCCTCTTCCAGTCCCTCATCCATTACTGTAAGAAATCGCTTGGTCTGTTCCACCATTGCATCCAGTTCTACATATTCCTTCCATGTAGGCATGAAAGCATAAAGCTTTTCGTTAGCAGGCGCTAACTTTTTCCGAACTGCTTCCTCCTGATGCTGCTGATGATATAAAAGGCCGCCGGTTCTGGGATATCCCAGCATAACCCGCTTTGCTTTACTCAGATGCTCGATCTTGTAGGATGAGAGCATGTTGACTTTGGTATAGTCATTGGGATATAAAAGATAATCCGCATCAATGAAATTCACCTGGGTATTACCGTTTTTATGGCCGCTTTTAAAGTTCTTGGAAAGGCCCAGTTTCTTTAGGGGCGTTCCATGCCATATGTTGATATAAACCTGTTCGTTTCTTCGAATCCAGGAGGCCGAAAAATACACCTCCGTCAAAAGATATTTTGCCTTCTCCAACTCCTGATCGTAGATTGTGGTCTTATCATCTCCGAGGGTTACGGATCTCTTCCAGCCATGCTCCGCAATAAAGGCTTTCACTGCCTCCTCGGTCGCCTCCTTTGTCCGTATGTAAATAGTATATCCTTCAAAATCCGGTGAGGTGTTCAGCACGTCCAGGATATAGTTCATATTTCCCCGTACATGCTTTCCTAAGCCACACAGCAGGATCTCTTTGTCATTTACCTCGTAGTCGAAGTAGAAATCATTGACCCTCCGGTTTCCGATGCTTCCGCCGGCCTCTTCAATCCACTGTTTATATTGATCCAGTTTCTGTTTCCGTTCTTCTCTTCCGGCGGGCAGATTTTTTGCAGGCTGCAGCACATAGGTTTTAGCCATGGGTTTTCCTCCATCTTTTTTCCCAGACTGCTCCGGGAAGAACCTTTTCATCCAGATATTCCCGGCAGACCTTGTAGATCCTCTCACAGTTGTGATCGTCGCTGTAATAGAAAAAGTCATCCGCCCGTTTTCTGTATTCTTCCTTCATCTTACATCCGTTCTTCATGTAATCGATGAGAACGTCTACCAGGCTGTCATTATCGTTGCAGATCTCTCCAAAAGCCATGGTGTCATAGAAGAAGCTTCCTTCTTCATAGTGCTTGGGTATGCTGTCATGATGTAAATAAACCACCGGTTTTCTCATGTAGGCAAAATCAAACTGCACACCGGAAAAATCCGTGACCATCAGAGAAGATTCACAAAATACCTTTTCATAGCTCATGTCCCCCACAGCCGGTACGATATCCACATATTCATTTTTCTCAAAGTCTTTTTCCTGGATGCTTACAATGGGATGGAGTACATACATGATCCGATAGCCGTACTCTTTTGCAGCTTCAATAAGGCGCTTATCATTGATCAGGGAATTGTACACCTGATAATAGGGGGTCTTTTTAAACATCACGTTATAACCCCGCTGATGGCCTTCGCTTCCTTTGATGGGAATCGCCGCCTGCATCCGCCAGGTAGGAGAGATCAGGATCTGTTTTTTATCTCGGTTTTTCAGTCCGTCATAACGGGGCACACCCGTCAGTTTCAGGGCATCATAGCCTTCATAGTCATAAACCGGCTTAGACAGATTCTCGATCTCATATTTTGATGCGCAAAAATACAACTCCGTATTGTCCTTCAGTCTGTTCTGGGCAATGGCGATCTTCTGTACCGACATACCGTGCTGGACACAGCAGACATGAAAATGATGCAGATCTCTGACATAAGAGGAATTGATCTTACCGAAATCATTAAAGGAAAACACGGTGGAGTTGGAAATGACCATCATATCCGCCATTAAAAACACCAGACGGTGCATAATGCTTCTTCTGACAAGCGGTTTATAACCGTCCTTAACCAACCGCTCATAATCCGGCGTGTCTTTATCGATGAGATAGTAATGACTGATATCGTCGTTTTGCGCCATGGCATAGCGGAACAGATACTCGGAGGAATCCCCCGCTTTATAGATCTTATCCAGATACATCCATATGGGACGCCGCTTGATAAAGGGCCTGGTAATAAAGAAGGCCAAACGGATTCCGATAAAAAGCTTTGCCCGAAGATCCAGAGAAAAGAGCATGTTGAAAAGGAGCAGCGTCTCCTGGAGGCACACTCTTCCCCGGTTTGTTTTTCTGAGCAACAGCCCTTTTCCTTTTTTCGTAAGCAGATATCGCTTCTTATTCCCAAAGCTCCAGTAATTCATCCGGAACAGGGGACCGATCCTGGAAAAATGGGATGATTCAAAGTCAAGTGCCAGAGGAACTGTCACCTCTCCAAATCTTGCAAAACAGCCAATAAAAGATTTTTCGTCTTTTAACGGACCGATCAGAATATTAAAGGTCTGATGCTTGTAGGCGGGGATTCCGAAATATTTCCGGTACATATACCGCCCGTTAAATATTACGGGGAATTTTTCGTCGCCGTACATAAAGTAGATCTCATCTGCCAGATCATACAGCACAGCATCCACGCTGCCATCAATCTCCAGATGATCGCCCCGGTCTTCCATCATAGCAATACGACACGGTGCTTCTTCCAGAGTGGCCACTACATACCCTTCGTAACCGTATGCCCATTGTCCCTTTTTTTTCATCAGGGAAAAATGAAAATCCTCTCCATGCTTTAAGATACCCATGATCCAGGCAGTATTGCCCCCCAGTTTACAGTCTCTCGTATCCTTTTCATTAAACAGAACTTTATCGTCGATCCGCTGCAAAAAATCATGGACCAGCTCTTTAAATTCTTCCTCCCTGCCTTCTACCAGATGCTTGTTTTTATTGTTCATATTTGCCAAAAACAGATTCCTTACACTGGCAAAAGCATGGTATTGAATAAATTCCGGAATGGAACCTTCCTTCTCTTTCAGGCTGTCCAGATAAGGGATCCAGAACCGGGAAATGGTATCAAAATAAAATGCCGTATCGTATAGTCGTCTGTTATAAACCCGGTCGCCTTCATAAGGATAGCTGCTGTGATAAACTGCCTTCGAAACATAGAAAACCTTTCCAAACCGGTTGCTAAGATCAAGCAAAAAGCGCTTTTCCCCCTCTTTATCTTCCTCTCCCGAAATGGCATCCTCAGTAAAATATTCTCGTTTTATGAAAGTCCCCCCCAGAAAAAAGGGGAAGCACTCCACTTCCTCGGAAAGATCCACCACGCCGGACTTTTGTTTTTTCAGCCAGCGCTCTGAAGGAAGTCCTTGAAAATTTTCCCGTTCGTCATTATCTCTTTCATATTCCAGATCCTTGCATGCCATAAAAATAGTCAGATCCGGATGAGATTTTTGCTGCGCATCAATAACCATCAGCGACTTTGCATCATAGGTATCCCCGCTGTAGACCATGGTGACCCACTCTTCGGAAATATGCTTTAATGCATCCAGATAAACCAGATGGGAATAATCCTGCCGGGGTTTGTAATCGGAAACATATACCGAAACATTTTTCGCTGCAAAGGTCTCCTTAACCCGGCTGATCCACTTTTCTCCTGCTCCGTACAAAAGGATCTGGGCAGAGGATGTACCGAAAGAAAAGAGCGACTCCAGACTTGCCAGAGTTTTGGCATGTTTTTTGTCCCCTCCTTCAAAAATCCAGATCACAGAAAGCTTCATTGCTCTCCTCCTTCTTCATACTCCCAGCTCTCCTTCATGCGGCTGTACATTTCAGGCAGATCCACTGTGGGCGCCCAGCCCAGACTCATCAGCTTATCCGCGCAAAGATGCATGGTCACATCCGGTGCATAACCGAAGGTCAGGGCATCCTGCGGAATATCAAATACAACTTTACTGCGGCCCTCCGAAAAACGGTCCGCCACCATCTGTGCCATATCACGGATCTGCATGGTGGTAGCGGGGTTGACCACCGTATAAACATTGGAGTGCTCTCCTTTTAACAGAATCGTTAAAATGCCCTCCACCGCATCTGCTGTATAAACGTAATTTCCAAAGGACTTTCCCTCGGTATGCAAAACAATATCTTCTCCGGCCATGGCACTTTTGATAAACTGCGCAAACACACGGCCTTCACTTTTGGACACGCCCGCACCGAAGGTCTGCGCCAGTCTGGCTGCCTTTACGGGGACTCCGTATTCATGGGCATAAGAAGCACACAGAAGCTCACAGATCCGCTTTCCTTCGGAATAGCTGGAACGGACATTCATCACATCGATATAGCCAAGATCCTCTTCCCGGATCTTTTTCAGGGAAGGATCCGTAATGCCAAAGGCTTCCATGGACGAAATATAAACCATGCTCTTGCTCTTTTTCTCCCTTGCAAGATCCAGCATATTTTCTGTTCCGCGGATAGCAAGATCTATGGTCTCCACCGGCCGGGTCACAAAGGTTTTGGACGCAGTAACGGAGGCGCAGTGTATGATAAAATCCGCGCTCCCCTGCAAGGTGATCTTTTCACTCAAATCTCGCACCACAAGGCAGATATCATCCCTGTCCAAAAGCGCTCCGAAAAGCTGCTTTGCCTTTTCCTCGTTTCTGACAAGGGGAAGGATCTTCATTCCCAACGCTTTTTCTCTGTTGATATATGCAAACGTCCGAAGAAGCATGGAACCCACAAGTCCCGTAGCTCCTGTGATCAGGACGCTGGATCCCTTCATAAGTTCCCAGGGAAGCTGTGTTTTTCCTGTTTTTTCCAGGTCCCGGGCAAGGACTTTGTTTCCGCCGCTCTCCGGGCAGATCATGGTCTCATTATCCAAAAGATTATTCCTCCAAAATACCACAACTCGTAATACGCCATTTAACATTATACCACATCTAGTGGTCGTAAAAAAGAAGCAATTTAAAAAGGACCGCAGCAACTGCTGCGATCCTTTTCATCTTTTTCATATCCGTTATTCAACATGTTCTACAGCATAAACCTGTCATTTTTCTCAATGACGATCTTGATCTCATCCTCGCCCTTCTGATAAGAGTTTGCGCGGATGGTATCATGGCTTTCCACGATGCAGTTCTCGATGTAAGTGTTATCACCGATATATACATCATTCAGCACGATGGAATTCTTGATGGTGCAGTTGTTCCCGATAAATGCACCCTTGAATACCACGGAATTCTCCACCGTTCCGTTTATGATACTGCCGGAGGAGATCAGAGAATTGCGGATCTTTGCTCCCACATTATATTTGGCCGGCGGAAGGTCATCCACCTTGGAGTAGATATCGGGATAGGAACGGAAAAAGTACTCACGAATCTCAGGCTTTAAGAAGTCCATATTGGCGTTAAAGTAGTCTTCCACGGACGCCACATTTTTCCAATAGGTCTTGATCTTGTAGCCGAAGATCCGCTTCATGTTCTTATAGCGGATCAGAATATCTTTTACAAAATCATACTGGCCGTCCTCCGCACCCCGTTCGATCAACTCAATGAGCTGACGGCGTCTTATAACATAGATCCCGCAGGAAATGGTATTGGAGTTTGCGATCAGAGGTTTTTCTTCGAATTCCTCTATACGGCTCTCTTCATTCATCTTCAGGATACCGTAACGATCCACGTTTTCACCGGCAGGCATATCCTTGCACACAACGGTGATATCTGCCTTCTTTGCGATATGATATTCCAGCACCTTGTTGTAATCCATCTTGTAGATGCAGTCGCCGGATGCGATGACAACATAGGGCTCATGGCTTTCTCTTAAATAATCCAGGTTCTGATAAATAGCATCCGCCGTTCCTCTGTACCAGGAATTGTTATCGTCCGTCACGGTAGGCGTAAATACGGAAAGACCTCCCTGTTTACGTCCGAAGTCCCACCATTTGGAGGAAGAAAGATGGTCGTTTAAGCTCTTTGCATTGTACTGGGACAGTACCGCCACCTTCTGGATCCTGGAGTTGCTCATGTTGGAAAGTGCAAAATCGATGCTGCGGTAACTGCCGGCAATGGGCATGGCCGCGATGGCTCTCTTTTTGGAAAGCTCCCGCATTCTGTGATTGTTACCGCCTGCTAATATAATTCCGATGGCTCTCATAAGGTCTCCACCTCCTTGATCAGTGTTCTGCCTCCGGGAAGATTTCCGTCCGGATAATCCTCTTTTTCCGTAATGCCGGAAACAACGGAATTCTTGCCTACGGTAACACCTTCCGGGATAACGGATTTTTCACCCACGGTAACAATGCCGTGGTTATAGATATGAGGCGCCGTATCATTCTGTGCTTCCTCACCGATACCCAGTTTTACGTTATTTCCGATGACAGCATTCTCGGCGATGATTCCTTTGTTGATCTCACAATCGTCTCCGATCTGTGCCTCATTCATGATGATGGAGTCTCTGATGATACTGCCGGATCCGATGGTAACACCGCATCCGATAACGGAGTTGTACACCTTTCCGTAGATCTGGGCACCTTCTCCGATAATGCATTTTTCGATCTCGCTTTCCGCAGATATATACTGAGGCGGAAGGGTATCGGATTTGGTGTAGATCTTCCAATATTCTTCATACAGGTTAAACTCGGGAACGATATCAATAAGCTCCATATTGGCTTCCCAATAGGAGTTCAGGGTTCCCACGTCTTTCCAATAACCGTTAAATTCATATGCATAGCAGGGTGAACCCTTGTCATGGCAATAAGGGATCACGTGCTTTCCAAAGTCAAGTCCGGGCTGGGATGCATTTGCGATCAGTGCTTCTTTCAGGGTTTTCCAATTGAAGATGTAAATGCCCATGCTGGCAAGATTGCTGTTGGGATGCTCGGGTTTTTCCTGGAACTCCGTGATCCTGCGATCATCGTCCGTAACCAGAATACCGAAGCGCTTTGCCTCTTCGATGGGAACAGGCATAGCAGCCAGGGTAACCTCAGAGCCTTTGGCTTTGTGGTAATCCAGCATGACTTCATAGTCCATCTTATAGATGTGATCTCCGGAAAGGATCAGAACATAATCCGGATTATAGGTATCCATGAATTCGATATTCTGATAAATGGCATTGGCCGTACCTGTATACCATTCCGTATCCGTACTCTTTTCATAAGGCGGAAGAACGGAAACACCACCAACGTTACGGTCCAGATCCCAGGGAATACCGATTCCGATATGCGTATTCAGACGCAGAGGCTGATATTGTGTCAGAACCCCCACGGTATCCACGCCCGAATTGATACAATTCGAAAGCGGAAAGTCAATGATCCTGTACTTGCCGCCGAATGATACCGCCGGCTTGGCAACTTTTGCCGTTAAAACCCCGAGTCTCGATCCCTGACCGCCGGCCAGAAGCATGGCGATCATCTCTTTTTTGATCTTCAAATTGCTTCACCCCTTACCCTTTTTCTTTTCGGCCCGAAAAAGCACCGATTAACGAAATTATATCATAGGATAACGGCAAAGTGAATGATTTTTACCATAAAAAAGCGAAACTTTTCAAATTTTATCGGCAATTTGATCAATTTATCTATGCAATTTTGGAAATTATTTGTGCAATCAAAGCAAAATCAAAGATTCCACTTTTCCATAAGGGCTTTTCGCTCTTCTTCTGTCTCGCAGGGGCCCACGATTCCTGTTTCTTTCACCCGGGGTAATATGTTATCCAAAGGTTCCGGTTTGTGGAATCCGAAGCCCTGTGCCAGTTCGCAGCCTATTTCACGCAGGAATTTCTTCTGCTGATCTGTCTCCATGCCCTCCGCAAGGGTATGAACACCGAATTTTCTGGCAATATCGATCATGGACTTGAAAATGTAGCGGTTTACGCCCCCGTTTCGATCCAGATTCAGCAAAAGATCCATATCGAATTTGATCAGATCGATCTCCAGACGACTGAATACATTCAGGGATGAATAGCCGCTGCCGAAATCATCCAGCCACAGTCTGTAGCCTTTTTTGCGCATCTGCCGAAGCTGTGCATAAAACCGGTCCGTTCCCGTTGCCATCTCCTGCTCCGTGATCTCAATGATGAAGTAGTCTCTGCCCACACCGCATGCTTCGATGCCGTACTGTTCGTACCGTTTTTCCACTTCTTCATAAATGTCCACGTAGTCAAAATCCTGCGCGGAAAAATTCACGGATACGGGCAAAAGAGGAAGTCCCGCTTTTTGCCGCATGGGAATCTCCTTACAGATCTGCTCGAACATGTACAGATCCAATTTATAGGTCAGATGATATTTGCGAAGGGCAGGAACAAAGAATCCCGGTGCAATGACGCCCCGCTCCGGATCGATCCATCTGGCGAGGGCTTCAAAAGCCGCTCCTTTTCCCGTCTCCAGGCGAACAATCCCATGATAGTACACTTTGATCCATTCATTTTTCAAAGCCTCATCGAACATGTCTATGATATAGGTCTGGCTCTTGTATTCCATATCGATCTCATCGGAATAAAAATGATAAACCGCATTCAGATCCATATCGATCCAGCGGACGGCATGCTTGGCATGATCCATAGCCTCACCTGTATGCATGTCCGCACCGTAGATGCAGATGCCGGCCTGAAATCCCGTGGTATTGCCATAAGCAGTTGCTTTGATCCGGTCATTGGCAGAAACAAGCCGTTCTGCCAGCTGCTCCCTGCTGTGGAATTCATCGATGAGAATAAAATGATCATCCATTGCCCTGCAGATCAAAGCCCCGGGAAAGCTCTCCGTCAGCACGTTGGCCGTCAGACAAAGCAGTTCATCTCCTCTGGAATAACCGTACTGGTTGTTATAATACTGCATGGCATTAATATCAAAATAGATCAGCACCGGCTCTCCGCCCATGTTTCTGATCCAGTCTTCCCGCTCATTAAAATGATCATACAGATAGTTTGTATTGGGCAGACCCGTTACGGGATCTGTGAAGAAATGATCCTTCCTAAGGACAGCGTCCGTTACGATCACGCCGCCGAAGTATTCAGCCTTTCCGTCGTCATCACAAAGAATGAACCCTCTGGTGGAGCAGGTTACATATTCGCCGTCCGCTTTTTTTGCCCGGTAGCGAATCTTTTTCAGACTGCCGTTGGACAGAAATACCTGATCAACCGCATCCTGATAGATACCCACATCCTCAGGATGAATATAGCTTTTCCAGATATTGCCGGCAGCGTACATATAAGGGGACGGAAGCAAAAAGTCCGTAACCGCCTGAACCGACCATCTGGAAAAATCATATTTCATATCACACAAAAAGATGTAGCCTTCATCATATACCGAATAGATGGCATCAAAAAGAGAATCCAGTCTTCTGCGAAGGCCCTCGGGAATCTCCTCCTGTACATCCAGACCGGTAAATCCGTCTCTGCGGCGGAGGTCTTTTAATTCGATCTTATTTTCATACATTTCCCGGTCAGCCCGTTCCAGTACATCCACAAATTCCAGATCGAATTCCGGATTGTATTTGGCGATTCCGGTGGCGATCACGGGACCGCTGCGGCTGAGTCCGTTTTGGATCACGCAGGCCCGAAGTTTTTCCATCAGCGTAACCCGGTTATCATAATCCCGATCCGTCAGGACTGTGGCAAACTCATCTCCTCCGATCCTGTAAACAGGACTGTGGGAAAAAGTCTCGCAGATGAGAGACCCTGCTTTTTGCAGATACTCATCGCCTACACCTTGCCCTCTGGTATCGTTGATCAGCTTCAGATCATTCACATCGCAGACCACAACGGCAAAAGATATCTGATCGGAAGTATCGTCCATACGGCTTTGGATCAGCTGTTTCATCTCTTTAAAAGCGTGACTGTTATGCACGCCGGTCAGCTCATCCCGCCTGGCCATTTTGTTGGATGATTCCAGATTGCGTTTGATCTCCTGCGTCTGTCTGACCTGCTTATCCACATTCAAAACGCCCAGAATATAATACTCATCCAATTTTCCCGAGCCGCGGATCAGGCGCAACTCATGATAAACAGGCTGTCCGTTGATCATCAAACGATAGCGGATACTCTGCATGGAACCCTGCTTCATATCCCGCTTCAGTTTGTCTCTGTTCAGTTCTTTCAAAAGTCTGGAACGATCTTCCGCATAGACAACTGTTTCCACATCTTTTTCCAGATCATAAAAAAAATCACGCCCCTCCTGTGGAATCTTCAGGGCATGAAAATTGGTATCGGTGGAGTACCATCGATACTCATTTGTAATTGCGTCAACATAGTAAATACTTGTGTATTCCGCCAAAAGTGCTTCAGCAATCCTGCTGAAAAAGGTGTCGTTTTTGCTCATTCAGTTACCCCCCTGACATGGCATTACTCACTTTTATAAATGTACCATATCAGGATCTGCTTGGCAATTCTTGTTTCATTGACACAATATGGCGATATTGGTATCATAGTAGCGGTGTATAACACGCGTTCAAACGAAGGAGAAACCCATGGATAAGATCGCAGTACTGATCCCCTGTTATAACGAAGAAAAGACCATAGAAAAAGTTGTAACCGACTTTAAAACCGCCCTTCCCGAAGCGGTGATCTATGTCTATGACAATAATTCCAAAGACAAGACCGCGGAACTTGCCAAAAAAGCAGGCGCCGTTGTGCGAAATGAATACAGCCAGGGAAAGGGAAACGTGATCCGCAGGATGTTTCGTGAGATCGATGCCGAATGCTATATCATGACAGACGGCGACGATACCTATCCCGCACAATCAGCCCGTCAGATGGCAGATCTTGTTTTGGAAAAGCAGGCAGATATGGTCATAGGTGACAGACTGTCTTCCACCTATTTTACGGAAAATAAAAGGCCCTTCCACAATTTCGGAAACACCCTGGTAAGAGCTCTGATCAACAACCTGTTTAAAAGCGATATCCGGGATATCATGACGGGATACCGGGCCTTTTCCTATCAGTTTGTCAAAAGCTTTCCCGTTCTCTCTTCCGGATTTGAGATCGAGACAGAGATGTCCATCCACGCAGCAGATAAAAACATGCGGATGGAAAATGTGATCGTGGAATACAGGGACAGACCCGACGGAAGCGAGTCAAAACTGAACACTTTTTCCGACGGAGCCAAAGTGCTGTTGATGCTGGGACGTCTGTTTCGTTCCTATCGTCCCATTACCTTCTTTTCCTGGGTTGCCGTACTTATGTCCCTGCTCTCCGCAGGCTTCATGGTCCCGGTACTTCGAGACTGGCATAAAACCGGACTGGTGGAACGCTTTCCCACTCTCATTGTATGCGGATTTGTATTCCTTTCGGCCATCCTTTCTTTCTATGCCGGTGTGATCCTCCAAACCATCCGTCAAAAAGATAAACAAGATTTTGAAATGCGTCTTATGCAGATCGCGGCCGAAAAAGCAAAAACGGAGGAACACGCGGAATGAAACAAGTCCTGCTACAACATAAAAAAAAGTTACTTCTGTTTCTGATCCTGGCCGCTCCGGCATCCATGGGGCTTTTAAGCAATATCGGCCTGAGCGCTTCCCTGTATGCCGATCCCGGTATTTCCGGTGATAAGGTTGCGATCTGGAATTATTTTATACGTGTTTTTTCCTATGACAAGCTGACATCCATACTGCTTATGCTTGCCATCTGCGCCCTGTATCTGTACCTGTTTTGCAACAGGCAATGGAAGAAAAAGGATTTCATCGCCGCAGGTATTTTTTCTCTTATTTTTTCCCTGATCCAAACCATCGGCAATTCATTCGCCGCTTCTGACGGCTGGAACGAGCTGACCCTTTCCTGGGTTCTTGCCTTCCGCGGTATCCTGTATTTCTGGGGCTGGATCATGGTTTCCTTCGGGATCACGCTTTGGCTCTTTATGCTATCGGATCGAATCCTGCAGCCTGTTATTCCCGGAAGTAAGAATCCTGAAAGCACGACTTCAGCTGACGGTAGGAAAGAAACCCTGCGGCTGGCTCTGATCCTGTTTCTGTGCTGGCTGCCTTATCTGATCCTGCTCTTCCCCGGTACCAACAACGGGGATACCATTTATCAGGTATCGGAATTTTTCGGTAATTTCTCCCATCAGGGACTTCATTCCATGTCTGCCTGGGGGAAAAATGCGGACGCCATCCATAATCATCATCCTTATATGACCACTGTTTTATTCGGATCCTTCGTAAAACTGGGAAGCATTCTTTCCGGCAAACGCAATGCCACCATCGGCATTGCTCTCTACAGCCTGGTACAAACCTTTGCTTTGTCCTTTGTCATTGCATGCTGGATTTCCTATCTGAAAAAAGAAGGCCTTTCAGAAAAGTTAGCAAAACTAACTTTTTGGTTTTGTGCACTGTTTCCCGGCTTTCCCCTCATCGGTGTCTGCATGATCAAGGACAGCCCCTTTTGTATCTTTATTCTGTGGGGAGCTCTTTTGCTGCTTCAGATCGTTCGCTCTAAAGGAGAAGTACTCAGACGTCCCTCCTTTGTTCTTTCCCTGACCCTTTCATCCCTTCTGATCAGCATGACGAAATCCCAGGGAATCTATATGGTAATGATCATGCTGCCGGTTTGCCTCATTTACCTTCGCAAAAAATGGCTGCCGATATGCTGCGGTTTTCTGCTTCCCGTACTCTTTATGAAGATGTTATGGCTGCCGGTTATCCTGCCTGCGCTGAATGTAGCTCCGGCAGGCCATCAGGAGCTCATCGGTCCCATCATGCAGCAGACCGCAAGATATGTGATAGAACACGGAGATGAGATCACACAGGAAGAACATGATGCCATCAACGGGATCATGAAATACAAAAAGATCATTAAAAAATATGATCCCCAACTCTCCGATCCCATTAAAAAGCTTTACCGGTCCAAATCTGCTTCGGACAATCTGCCCGCTTATTACAAGACCTGGTTTTCCATGTTTTTCAAGCATCCCCGCTCTTACATCGATGCTACCATCAATACCTGTTATCCCTTTTTCCATCTGACTTCTTCCAGAGGGATTTATAAGTTTTATTGGGAAAATGATGATTTCGCCGCCAAAAAGGAAAACGGTTATTATTCGGAAAATGCTTTTCCTTTTGCCTGCTTTGCACTGGAATGTCTTTTAAAGGCCTTGCAAACCGTACCGGGAATCAGCCTGTTTTTTACCATGAGCGCTTATACCTGGTTTTTCTTCCTGCTGGCGATCCTGCTGATCCGCAGCAAAAAAGGAGCATTTCTGCTCCCGCTTTGTTACGTATTTTTGTCCATCATGGTCTATCTGATCGCACCTGCCGCATCAGGCCGGTATGCATGGACCGCCATGGTGATGTTTCCCTTTGCCACGTCCCTTCTCTTCCTGCCGGGAGAGCGGGTCGCTGCAGAAGGATCCGAAGGCTGACAGGCACCTTTCAGGAAGTCCGCTCAAAGGTGTTGATCCAGTCAACTGCTTCACTCTTTCCCTCCTGGGAAAAGGAAAACTCTTTTTCCGAAACCAGAGAGGGATCTGTTTTTACCAGGCATAAAGGCTCCGGCCACACACGGCAAAGGAGCACTTTTTCGCCCTCTTTCTCAGCACAGGAAAGCATGAAACGAACCCCCCGGTCCGAGCCGGGGTATTCTTTTTTCTTGATATAATTCAATGAGATCGTTTTTTCATCTACCATAGCATACTCTCCAAAAAGTTATCATTCTTCCGTTCGAACCAGCGGAAACATCAGCTGGATGATAAATACGCTGCCGTCGTTAAACACTTCCATACTGCCCTTCATGGCAGTAATTATCCGGTCAACCACCTTCAGACCGATATGGGTGCTTTCCACCTTGCCTAGATCTTCCCGGATACCGTTCTGGATCATCATAAGGATCCTCTTTTCATCCGACTCACAGGAGATCACAACGGGCACGGCATTATCACCGTATTTTTTGATATTCTGAAAGATGTTGTCAAAGATCCTTCCGAATTCCTCCGGATCGATCTCCATGCGAAGAGGCTTGTCAATCCGGGAAAAGGAAACGGGAAACTGCTGGCTCTTCAGATAATCCGCCTGCTCCTGCAGGGTGGAGTTCAAAAGGGTACGGCCGTCCACTTCCACCATCTTGTCTTTCTGCTCCTGATTGCCGAAAGCAAGGAAATAACGGAACAGCTTATCCGTGGTATCCTTCATCAAAAAGGCGTTGGTACGGGCTTTTTCCGTATACAGCTCCCGCTGGTTTTCGTCCTCATATTTTTTCAGATGGAGGATCTCCAAATAACCGATCTGTCTGGTAAGGGGCGTCCGAAGGTCATGACTCATAGCCGTGATCAGCTCTCTGTTGGCTGTCAGGGCTTCGTATTCCTTCTGGATCTTATCCGCAACGCTCTTTCGAAGCTCGTTGACCCCTTCTCCGATCTGTCCGATCTCTGTGTTCAGGTAGGGACGAATCTCTCTGGTCAGGTCGCCGCCGCTCATCATATTCAGCTCATCCCGCAGGTATACCATGTATTCGATATCCTTTCTCATCAGGACCATCAGGCACACAGCATAGACCACGATCAGAAACAGAACGGCACAGATCAGATTCAGCCACCAATAGATCATGGGCCGGACCGGGGTTACAATGATCCACAACTCTCCGTCCGCAAACCGGATGGGTCTGGCCTGTCGCAATCTTGTCACCCGGTCAAGATCATTTTCATCCACCGCATAATTTTCGATCTGGCTCAGCAGTTTTTCCTGCTCCCCTGCGGTACCCAGGATCATCAGCTCTACATGCCGGTCCTTTTCCCAGTCTCTGAGGGCGGTTACATCCCGGACGGAAATATTTTTCCGGCGCACATAATGCTTCAGGGCGGAAACCAGCTTTTCCTGTTTTTCCGCTGCCCGGGAAGATGTCTGCAGATAGCGGACCGAGACGATCCGCATGCCGAACATCAGAAACAGCAGAAGAAAAACGGCGATAAAAGCTGCTGCCAGGGATTTTAACATCATCCGCTTCCAGATAACGGATTTTTTCTTGATTCTGCTACACTTCATTCTTATTACTCCGACTTGAAACTATTCAATATAATATCCTTTGCCCCACTTGTTCCGGATCAGCTCTTCTTCATCCCCGTCACCTTTGATCTTTTCCCGCAGGTTACGGATATGAACCATAACCGTATTGCTGGCTGTAGGCAGGAACATATCATGCCATACGTTTTCGTAGATTTCCTGCAGGGAAAATACCTTGCCCCTGTTTTCCGCCAGCATCAGCAAAATACCGTATTCGGTATTGGTCAGTTCAATCTGCTTATCTCCCCGCTTAACGGTGATGGCATCTTTGTCGATCTGAATATCTCCCAGCTCCACATGGCTTTGTTCTTCTCCGCTCTTTTCGCTGGTACCGTATTCCTTGTAGCGGCGCAGCAGCCCCCCTACTCTGGCGATCAGTTCCGGATAGGAAAAAGGCTTTTGCAGATAGTCGTCGCCTCCCGCCATATAACCTTCCACCAGGTCCGTTTCCCTGTTTTTGGCTGTCAGGAACAGGATGGGAATATTGGAAAATTCCCGGATCCTTTTGCAGACTTCAAATCCGTCCATATCCGGCATCATCACATCCAGTATGATCAGATCCGGATCCTCCCCGGCCTGCATATATTCAATGGCCTTCTGACCGCAGTCTGCGATCCCCACGATGTAACCCGCACTTGAAAGCAATACGCTGACTACCTCGCGGATCTCCTCATCATCGTCTACCAGTAAAATCTTAGCATTTTCCATTTGTTTTCCCGTTCCTTTCCACTATGGATTTTCCGTCCCTGCCACTGCTCAGAACGGAGCGGTTTCCTTTGCAAGCCAGCTTTTTTCATTTTCTTCCAGATAGGGTGAAATGGTTTCTCGTATGGTTTCATGGTATTTGTTAAGCACTTCCTTTTCCCGGTCTGTCAAAAGCCCGGGAAGGATACTGTCTCTGTCAAAAGGTACCATGGTCAGTGACTCAAAATGCAAAAACCGTCCGTACTCCGTTTCCCGTTCAAAGAGAGAAAGGATCAGGCTTTCCAGGCGTATGCCATATGCTCCGTCTAAATAGAACCCCGGTTCATCGGATGTGATCATCCCCGCATAAAGCCTGTTTTCTTTGGTCTCTTTTTTCCGGATACCGTTGGGTCCCTCATGTACCGGCAGCAGATATCCCACGCCATGACCGGTTCCGTGGCGGAAATCCAGTCCCATGCGATACAACGGTTCTCTTGCCAGATGATCCAGACTGCTTCCGGCACAGCCTTCCAAAAATACCGCATCCAAAAGATCCAGATGTCCCTTCAGCACAGCAGTATAATGTTCCTTTTTCTTCTTTTCCGGCTCTCCCAGGCTGACGGTTCTGGTGATGTCCGTGGTACCCTGCAGATAATGTCCGCCGGTGTCCGCCAGCAAAAAGTCGCCCTTTCCGAATTCAATGGGGACGTCCGTCTGCTCCGTGGGCTCATAGTGAATAATGGCGCCATGATCCCGAAAGGCCACAATGGGCGCAAAACTCTGTCCCAGATAGTCTGTTTGCTGCTTTCTGAAATCCTCCAAAAGAGCCGCTGCCGAAAGCTCCGTCATTTGGGGCTCTCCGGTTTTCCGGTCCTCGCCGCACATCTCTTTCATCCGGTAGATCCACTTTGTTACAGCCACTCCGTCTTTGATATGGGCCTGTCTGATGTTTTCGATCTCCGTATCATTCTTCAGCGCCTTTTTCAGGATCACCGGCGAAGGGGAGCAGATCAGCTTCTTTTCATCTCTGCCCTGCAATATTTCCATCACCCGGCAGGAAGCATGGGCATCGTCCACCATGACGGTCTGCTCTTTGGGTATTTCCGAAAGGGCTTTCCAGAAGTCCTCATAAGGCTCTGCCTCAAAGGAAAAACCTTCCGGCGCAGCCACGGATGCCAGATCCGGATTTACCTTCGTATCCGCAAACAGTCTGACCCTATCCTTTGTCAGGATCAAGAAGGAAAAGAACACGGGGTTGTAGAGGATGTCATCTCCCCGAAGGTTCATCAGCCATGCGGTCTCATCCAGCGCCGTGATCACGCATACATCCGCTCCCTTTTTTTGCATTTCCTCTCTGAGAAAGGTCAGCTTTTCGGATCTGCCTGCCCCTGCATATTTGGTATCCAGGTCCCAGATCTTCCTGCATTCCATGGCGGGTCTGGGGTATTCTGCATCCTTTTGCCAAAGGTCTCCCGAAAGATCCCTGTCAGCTGCCAGAATGATATCCGGATCATCTGCCTGTTGTTTCCGTTCTTCTGCCTTCTTTTTCAGTCCTTTTACAAATGCGTGGGAAATGCATCTTCCGTCAAATCCCAAGGTAAATTTGTTAGCAGATGCTAACTTTTCTCCGTACAGTGTTGCAATAAAATCAGCTATTTCCGGCACGCCTTCCATTCCCATGCGCATCAGCTCAGTTCCGCTTCCTTCCAGCTGCTCTGATGCCTGCAGAAAATACCTGCCGTCGGTCCAAAGATAGCTTCCCTCCCGGTCTTCGGGGGAATCTACCACCAAAAGCGTTCCTGCGGAACCGGAAAAACCGCTGTAGTATTCGATCTGTTTAAAATAGTCACCTACGTATTCGGATCCGTGGAAGTCATCCATGCCGATCAGGTAAGCATCCATGCCCTCCTTCTTCATTTCCTCCCGCAATGCTGCGATCCGTTTACGACTTATTTCACCTTTCACCTTTTCTTTTACTCCTTTGTATCTTCTGTTTGTTCTTTTTTGACGGGCACTCTGCCGTACAGCTCCGTCATCTTTGCTATGGATCCTGCCAGATCATCGGAAAGAAAATGCGGCGGCAGTCTCCATTCCCAGTTTCCTTCCCCGCTGCCGGGCATATTGATTCTGGCTTCCTTACCCTTGGTCAGATAATCCGTCAGAGGCACGATGCAAAGATCCGCCACGGACCGGTATGCTTCCCGGATCATATCCCAGACAAAGGCACCATAATCGGTATTGAGGGAATTGATATAGCCCCGGGCAAAGGTTCGTTCCCCGTCGCTGATCTCTTCCGCCCAGGCCCGCATGGGGGTATTGTCATGAGTACCTGTATAAACCACACAGTTTTTCACATGTTTATGTGTCACATAAATGCTGTCCCAGCTGGTAAAAGCGTATTGCAGCACCTTCATGCCGGGAAAACCGCTGTCAGCCAGAAGCTTTTCGTTTTCCGGCGTATTGTTTCCAAGATCCTCCGCGATCATGGGAAGATGGAGCACGGCCTTTTCCCCTTTTTTCGGAAGCGCCCCGGCCAGATCCGCTACGCAATAAGAAGAAAGCGCCTCCTCCAGTTTCTGAAACAGGTCCATACCGGGGCCCTTTTGAATCTTCCCTTCCCTTGCATTCTTTGCACCATAAGGGATGGCATAATAACTTTCAAATCCATGGAAATGATCCAGACGGATCACATCGTAAAACTCATAGTTTCTCCTGATGCGGTCCACCCACCAGTCATAACCCGTCTTTTTCAGCGCCTTCCAGTCATAAAGCGGATTGCCCCAAAGCTGTCCGTCTGCGGAAAAAGCATCCGGCGGACATCCTGCCACGCTCACAGGGGCCAGATCCTTGTCCATACAAAATACTTCCGGATGGGCCCAGGCATCCGATGAATCCAACGATACGTAAAAAGGCAAGTCACCGATGATCTTTACATTTTTCCTGTTGGCGTAGGCCCGGAGCTTTCGAAACTGACGGTCAAATTCAAATTGCCGGAACATGGCAAAGTCAATTTCTTCGCCCAGCTCTTCCTCTGCTTTTTTCAAAAAAGAAGCTTCTCTGTGCTTATATCCTTTTTCCCAGTCCTGCCAGGAATTGCCGCCCTGCTGTTTTTTAATGGCATAAAACAGCGCATAGTCGTTGAGCCAGTACCACTGGCTTTGCAGATATTCTTCATACTCCGCATCAAGGCTCAGCTCTTCTTTCTTTACTTTCTTTTTTGCGGCGGCTCCTCCATTTTTGTTAGCAGCTGCTAACACTTTTTTACGGATCCCGCTTACGTCTACCTTCTCTGCAAACCGTGTAAATGCCATACGAAGCAGATCAAAACGGTTCTCATACAAAGCTCCGTAATCCACCCGAAGGGGATCATTTCCGAAATGTTTGCTGTCCGCTTCCTCCCGGGTAAGCAAGCCTTCTTCTATCAAAGCCTCCGGACTGATAAAATAGGGATTCCCCGCAAAGGCGGAAAAAGGCTGATAGGGGGAATTGCCAAAGCCCGTAGGTCCCACGGGAAGGATCTGCCAGAAGCCCGTTTCGGATTTTTCCAGAAAGTCCACAAATTCATACGCTTCTTTGGAAAAACAACCGATCCCGTAATTGGATGATAAGGAAAAGATCGGCTGCAGGATACCGCTTTCTCTCATACTTTTGCATCTCCTTTGGTTTGATTCTTTTTATCGCTGTGTTTCAAAAGTCCAAGCCGGTCAAGGGCCTTTTCGACGGAAGCTCCCTTGGGAAGGCTGCGGATCTCTTCCCGGCCAAAAGCACCCCTTCGCAGGATCAGGATTCCGTAAATGAAAACGGATACGATCATGGCAAAGAGAAGGGCCAGGATATTACTCGGCAGATACTTGTAAACAATCGTATAGGAAGCATAGGCAAACACTCCCATAAATGCTGCGGCATAGATGGGTATGATAAAAGTCCGGAACACTTCCTGCTTATAGGAAAGGGCTTTCCGCACCGCCAGCTGATTCAGCAGACACATGATAAAGGAATAGACGATCATGGCGATACTCAGTGCATACAGTCCGAAGCCGGTAAAACGCAAAAGCACCACCAGTACCACCGTCTGGATCACCAGGGCCGCCGTGGCGTGATGCACCGGTGTGTTGACCCTTCCGATTCCCTGCAGCACCGCATTGGTAAGGGTGGAAAGTGCATAGAAGATCACCGTAATGCTGATGGATACCAGCAGCATGGAAGCCGTTTTCAGCGATGCTTTCTGGGGAAACAGCACTCTTGTAATAGGCTCTGATAAGGCAATAAAGCCGGCCGCACAGGGAATGGACACCAGCATGGTGGCTCGCACCGCTGTTCCCACCTGGGATCTTGCCCTGTCCGTATCTCCTGCTGCAAAAGCTGTGGAAATGCTGGGAATGATGGCCGATGACATAGCGGAGGAAAGGGCAATGGGAATATTGGCGATCACCACTGCTTTTCCCGCAAAAATACCGTAATTGGTTGCGATCATGTTTTCCGGCATACCGTAAAATAACTTCATGATCTTGGTATAAATCGTCTGGTTCAAAGAGGTGGAAAAATTGTAAATAAAGGTGCTCAGTATAAAGGGCGTTACCACCGTCAGGATGATCTTTAGGGTTTCCCGGTCCGTCAGAATATGGTAATCGCTTTTTTCAATGGAAAAAGCATCTGCAATCTTGTCCTTGCGCCGAAGGACTGTAATGATCATAAAAATCAGTGCCACAAGGACGCCGCATCCCGTTCCCATGGCGCTTCCCATAGCACCCCGCATGGCAAGGATGCTCTGATCACCGGTTACGGTAAGACGGATCAGCACCCAGGCCGCAAACACGGAAACCACTGCATTTAAAATCTGTTCTATGATCTGAGAGACGGACGTGGGGATCATGGTCCGAAGAGACTGGAAAAATCCCCTGAATACTCCCAAAATTCCCGATAGAAAAATAGTCGGCGTAAAGATGCGAAGTACCGGTACGGATCTGCTTTCCACCAGGTAAGGCGCCCCGAAATAGGTCAGGGCGGAAGCGATCCCACCCACAACGATCACATACAAAAAAGCCATCTTAACGATACGCATGGCATTTTTGTTCTCGCCGATGGCAAGATATTGGGATACTACCTTGGACATGGCGGAAGGAATGCTGTAAGATGCGATCAGCAGGATAATGGTATAGATATTGTAGGCATGGGTATAGTAACCGTTGCCCTCATCCCCGATGATTCCGGTCAGAGGCGCACGGTACAAAATACCGATGATCCTGACAATGATCCCTGCTGCTGCAAGGATACCGGCCTGCATCACAAAACTGTTTTTGCCGCCGGATTTTTTTGACGAAACGCTCATAAATAATAACCCCCAAAACGCCCGAGGCATACCGTCCCGGGCGTTTGTTTTCACTGATTAAACCCTGATCATACGATCCGGTTTCTTTTTTCTCCCTGCAAAAAGCATCTGATGTTTTCGCAGGCCTCACCCACAAGCCTTGTCCTTGCCTGTGTGCTGCCCCATGCCATGTGCGGTGTGATGATCAGTTTCTCACTATCCTGCAACAGCAGAAGGGGATCATCCTTTGACATGGGTTCTTTTTCCAATACATCAAGCCCCGCGGCGCCGATGGTATCATTTTTCAATGCCTGATACAGCGCCTTTGTATCTACTACCGCCCCTCTTGCCACATTCAAAAGGATGGCGTTTTTCTTCATTTTTGATAAAGCCGCCTCGCCGATCAGATGTCTGGTCTGATCCGACAGCATGCAGTGCAGTGACAAAATATCCGACCGTTTCAGGATCTCTTCGAAGGAAACCTGCTCATAGGGCAGATCTCTTTTTTCACCGCTGATACTGCAATAGATCACCTTTGCACCGAAGGCACTTGCCAGATGGGCCACCTTTTGTCCGATGGCGCCCATGCCAATGATACCCCAGCAAAGGCTTCCGAACTCATTATATCTTCTGTCAAAATTGCAAAAATTATCCTGGGCGGAATAGGCACCGCTTTTTACATATGCATTATAGTAAAAAAGATGCTCCTCCAGATAAAGGGCCATGGCCAGAGTGTGCTGGGCAACGGAATCCGTGGAATAGCCGGATACATTGGTCACCGCAATGCCCCTGGTTTTGCAATAGTCCACATCGATATTGTCATAGCCTGTGGCAAACTCGGAGATCAGCTTCAGATTCGCAGCAGTTTCCAGTACCTCCTTTGTCAGAGGCGTCTTATTGGCCACCACGATATCTGCGTCTTTAATCCGCTCCGCCGCCAGATGGGGCGGGGTAGTGGGATAGATCACTACCTCGCCCAGGCTTTCGAAGGGAGAGACGTCAACGTCCTCTCCCACACTGTTTCGTTCCAAAATTACGATCTTCATCTTACAGTCTCTTTAAAAGTGCCTCTCTCTGCTCCTCAAAACCGGGCTTTCCAAGCAGGGCAAACATGTTCTTCTTGTAGCTCTCCACACCGGGCTGATTGAAAGGATTTACACCCAGCATATAACCGGATACGCCGCAGGCAAACTCAAAGAAGTAGAACAGCTGTCCCAGATAGAACTCATTGACTTCGGGGATGTTGATCTTCAGGTTGGGAACCTGTCCGTCGGTATGTGCCAGAATGGTTCCGTTCATAGCGGACTTGTTTACAAAGTCAACGCTCTTGCCTGCCAGATAATTCAGACCGTCCAGATCCACTGCTTCCTCTTCCAGGATGATCTCTTCACGGCTGGTCTCAACTTCCATAACGGTCTCAAACATCATACGGGTACCGTCCTGGATGAACTGTCCCATGGAGTGCAGATCGGTGGTAAGATCCACGCTTGCGGGGAAGATACCCTTCTGGTCCTTTCCTTCGGACTCTCCGTAGAGCTGTTTCCACCACTCGGAAATATAATGCAGAGCCGGCTCATAGTTAGCCAGGATCTCAACACCTTTACCCTTGCGGTTTAACGCATTACGAACTGCTGCATACTGCAGTGCATCATTCTGTGCATAAGGAAGATTCAGAGCATTCTCTCTTCCGCTGGCAGCACCTTCCATCAGTTTGTCGATATCTGCGCCGGATACTGCAATGGGAAGAAGACCTACTGCAGTCAGAACGGAGAAACGTCCGCCTACATCATCCGGAACAACGAAGGTCTCGAATCCTTCTTCCGTAGCAAGCTTTTTCAAGGATCCCTTTGCCTTGTCGGTGGTTGCATAGATTCTCTTGGCAGCTTCCTCTTTGCCGTATTTTTTAACCATCATCTTGCGGAATACACGGAATGCGATAGCAGGCTCCGTGGTGGTTCCGGACTTGGAGATCATGTTAATGGAAAAGTCACGATCACCGATCACGTCCATCAGATGCTTTACATAGGTAGAGCTGATGGAGTTGCCCACGAAGTAGATCTCAGGGGTCTTTCTCTGATCCTTGGTGATATTGTTATAGAAGCTGTGACGTAAAAACTCAATGGCTGCTCTTGCGCCAAGATAGGATCCGCCGATACCGATCACCAGCAGAACCTCGGAATCGGAGCGAATCTTGTCCGCTGCCTTTTTGATCCGGTCAAACTCTTCCTTATCATATGCTACGGGCAGATCGATCCATCCTAAAAAGTCATTGCCTGCTCCGGTCTTCTTTACCAGGGTCTCTTTTGCAGCCTCAGCCTGTCCCTGCAAAAGGGCCACTTCATTTTCGGACACGAAGCCGGTTGCCTTGGAATAGTCAAATGTTACTTTTGTACTCATGTTTTTACCTTCTTTCTCATAGAATTAAAACTGCCTGTAAAAAAGCCCTTCTTTACAGACGCCTATCAGCTAAAATTCTATCAAAAACAGGCTGTTTTTGCAACCTGCAGGCGGAAATAATGCAAGCGTATATTATGCAGTAAAAACCGCATAAAACCGGAAAATACGGATGGGCTTGCAATCGCGGTATGAAATTGCTAGAATAGAGAAAGTATTTTTTGTCTTTTGTATCAAATTACCTATGAAAGATGAGAGGAATGAACTATGACAATTGATTATAAGCCCACGGGAGTATGCAGCACTAACATCAATGTTACCGTAAGTGACGGGATCATTGATAAGGTGGTCTTTACCAATGGCTGCAGCGGTAATACCCAGGGAGTTTCCGCCCTGGTAGCAGGCATGAAAGCCGAAGATGCCATTGCCAGACTGAAAGGGATCAAATGCGGTTTTAAACCCACTTCCTGTCCGGATCAGCTTGCCCTTGCCATCGAGGAGGCGATGAAAGCATGAAAAAGATCGTTTTGACTGGCGGCGGTACTGCGGGACACGTGACCCCGAACCTGGCCATTTTGCCCAAGCTTCGGGAGCTGGGGTATGAGATCCACTACATCGGTTCCTATGACGGGATCGAGAAGCGTCTCATCGCCGATTACGATATTCCCTATTACGGCATTTCCACAGGAAAGTTTCGCCGGTATTTCGACGCCAAGAATTTTTCCGATCCCTTCCGTGTTCTGAAGGGATTTGCAGAGGCTCGCAGGGTCTTAAAAAAGATCAAACCCGATGTGGTCTTTTCCAAGGGCGGCTTTGTTTCCGTTCCCGTAGTACGGGCGGCTTCCACCTTGAAGATTCCCTGCATCATCCATGAATCGGATATGACACCGGGTCTGGCCAACAAGCTCTGCATTCCGGTAGCCACCAAGGTTTGCTGCAATTTCCCGGAAACCATGCAGGATATTCCGGAGGATAAGGCTGTTCTGACAGGTTCTCCCATCAGAGCCGAGCTTCGAAAGGGAAGCAAGGCGGAAGGCCTGAAGCTTTGCGGCTTTACGGATGCCAAGCCCGTGATCCTGGTCATCGGCGGATCCCAGGGCGCAGCCAATGTGAATGCTGCCGTGCGGGAAGCTTTGGACGAACTGCTCAAGGACTTCCAGATCGCCCATATCTGCGGTCAGGGAAAAATGGACAACGTACTGCTGGTAAAACCGGGATACAAACAGTTCGAATACGTGAAAGCAGAATTAAAAGACCTGTTTGCCATGTCGGATGTGGTCATCAGCCGTGCCGGCGCCAATGCCATTTGCGAACTGTTGGCACTGCAAAAACCCAATCTTTTGGTTCCGCTGATCTCGGGAAGCAGAGGCGATCAGATCCTGAATGCCAAATCCTTTGAGACCCAGGGCTTTTCCATTGTCCTGAGCGAACATGATATCACACCTTTGCTGCTGACGGAAAAAGTGCATGAACTGTATTTTTCCAGACAGACATTTATCGACAATATGAAAAACAGTTCCCAGAGAGATCCCATCGACACCATCGTATCTCTCATCGAAGAACAGACACAAAAAAGTCAGGCTTAAATTCAGGCCTGACTTTTTTCTTTCTTCATTTTTTCAAGATCTTCCCCGGTGGCTTCATCGTAACAGATTCCGCCGCTTATGACAAATTGAAGTGCTTATAAAATGAGCCGTAAAATCTACTGGAATGTCAGAAAAAGATGTGATAGAATAGACGGGAAAATATTATTTACGGGGGTTAGTGTATTATGTTCTATCAATTTTCAGGCAAGTTGACCCGTGAGGGTGATGCCTGCTTTATTCGTATTCCGTTCAATGTCTGGGAAGTCTGTGACACCCAGGGTACCCTGTCCGCACAGGGCACTATTGCAGAGCAGCCTTTTTCCTGCGAGCTGACGCCCCTCGGAAAAGGAATGTATGAGATCGCCGCAGATCAGACCATCACGGAAGCTGTTTCCGGGAAAGATACGTTTCCCGTTCGCTTCACCATTTCCAACCGCAAGGCTTATATCGGCGGCAACAGCCCCTATTCCCTTGCAAATCCCATTCGTAAGATCGATTCCATGAAGCTGATCACCCAGCCCAATGACGGCCTCTGCGGTCAGACCTGTATCGCCATGCTGGCCGGTGTGACCTTGGATGATGCCTGTGAGATCATGCACTGCCGGGACTGGCAGGCAAGTATGGGTAAGATGATCGATACTCTGGATTATCTTGGAATCCCCCATGCAGATACCATCCATTACACCGCAGGTTCCGATGTGGCCCTTCCCAAATGCGCCATCCTAATGGAAAAAATGGGCCGCTACAGTCACTATCTGCTGATCCATGACGGTATTTACTACGATCCCACCCAGGGCATCATTGATGATTTTGATAAGGAAAATCTGGTGGGATACATAGAAATCCCCTGCGCATGATCTTGTGTCATCGGATCGTAAACGGTATAATCTTTTTTGTAAAAAAAATAAAAAGGGAGATTCCATCCATGAGAAAAAAACGTTTCCTGACGGCTCTGGTTCTTTTCCTGGCCGTTTCCATGCTCAGCAGCACCAATGTTCTGGCTAAGAAAAAAAAAGTGGTTGACGTTCTGGTATTTGCGGGACAGAGCAATATGATGGGACACGGAGATGCCTCCGCAGCTCCCAAGGTAAAAAAGAAGGTCGGTGTTTCCTATCTTCCCATCAGTAAGCCCAAGAAAATCTCCGATCTGACGGAGCCCTTCGGAAGAGATGAAAACGATCAGTACGTATCCAACGTCTATGACGGTGAGAATTACGCCACAGGTTCCATGGTATCTGCTTTTGCGAAAGCCTATAACAAGGAAAGCGGCAGAACCGTACTTGCCGTACCCTGTGCCATGCCGGGAACCGGCAGCTATATCTGGGCAGAGCAGAAACACAAAGCCATCTCCCAGCGTACTGCCAAGGCTATCAAAGTGGCAAAAAAAGCCGGCTATAAAATAGGACATGTTTATCTTGTATGGATGCAGGGAGAAAGCGACGCCCTTGCCATGCAGCGAAATGAGGACGGAACCTGCGACAGCGATATGTCCGCTGACATGCACATTAAGAACGTTCGCACCATGTACAGAAAGGCAAAGAAAAAAGCAGGCTTTGAAAAATGCTTTATCATCAAGATCCCTTCTTACTACGGTGATACAAAGGATCCCTACGGAGAAAAATGGATTCACTATTTCAAGGTGATCCAGGATGCCCAGGACACCCTTTGCGAGGATTATGATGATTTCGTTATGGCTTATTCCAAAACGCCGAAGCTGGGGAAAGCTTCCATGCAAAGCGACGGCATGCATATGACACAGGCCGCACTTAACAAAGTGGGTAAAGGCGCCGGAAAGTTTGCCGGAAAATACAGCAGGCAGGATCAATGATCCTGCCTTTTCTTTTTCTTACTATTCTGTTTCTCTATTCCAGGCTGTTATTACATCTCGCCGTTTTTGTACTTCTGCAGGATGGCCTGAATCCTGTCATTGGGGTTGAGCAGATCGGAGATGGATGCATCATGATTTAAGGTATCGATGATGTATGCAATGTATTTGCTCATATCACAGCTGATATAATACTCTCTGGAAAGAAGCTCCGGTGTACGGTATACCAGGTTGGTGGTAAGTACTCTGGAGATCAGCCCCTGTTCATAGGCCTGGTCGAATCTCTCAAGGCCGCCGGTGAACAGACCGAAGGTGGAGCAGATAAAGACTCTGTTAGCCTTTCTTTTCTTCAGCTCTGCAGCCACATCCAAAACGCTCTCTCCGGAAGAGATCATATCATCGATGACGATACAGTCTTTTCCTTCCACGCTGCTTCCCAAAAACTCATGGGCAACAATGGGATTGCGTCCGTTTACGATCTTCGTGTAGTCACGTCTCTTATAGAACATACCCATGTCAAGGCCTAACACGTTTGCCATGTAGATGGCTCTTCCCATACCGCCTTCGTCGGGGGAAATGACCATCATATGATCTGCATCGATCTGCAGATCTTTTACATTTTTCAACAGACCCTTTACAAACTGATAGGTGGGCTGAACCGTCTCAAATCCGTTTAAGGGAATGGCATTTTGTACTCTGGGGTCATGGGCATCAAAGGTGATGATGTTGTCAACGCCCATGCTTGTCAGCTCCTGCAGCGCAATGGCGCAGTCCAAAGACTCTCTTGCAGTACGCTTATGCTGACGGCTTTCATAAAGGAAAGGCATGATCACGGTGATCCTTCTGGCTTTACCGCCCACCGCCGCTATGATCCTCTTTAAATCCTGAAAATGATCGTCGGGAGACATGTGGTTTTCATGTCCGCACAAAGAATAGGTCAGGGAATAGTTCGCAACGTCTACCAAAAGATACAGATCATATCCTCTGACGGACTCAAGGATCTCACCCTTTGCTTCACCGCTTCCAAAACGCGGTACCTTTGCCTTGAGAATATAAGAGTCTCTCATATAGCCTTTGAATGCAAGAGAGTTCTTATGCTCATTCTCTCTGGTGGTACGCCATCTGACCAGATAAGAGTCGATCTTTTCTCCCAGTTCCTGACATCCTCTGGCCGGGATCAGGCCAAGACTCCCTACCGGAATGGTCTCGAGGTTACGCAGTTCTTCACGTTCTGACATGAATTTTTCCTTTCTTTACTCCCGATTTTCAGCTTCCCTGCGCTTCTTCTCCATACGAATATCGGAACCGGTAAGCTTACACATCATATACTGACTTGTGATCCTGGACAAAATGCGCTCGGAATAAATGTCCGCCACATCCTTCAAGGTAAGATTCGTGGAGATGATGGTGGGTTTTTTATGGGCGATCCGTTCATTGATCAGCGTAAACAGCTCCGAAAAAACAAAGTTGTTAAACCACTCCGTCCCCAGGTCATCCAGGATCAGCAGATCGCATTCATAAAGCCGTCTGCGAAAGACCTCCGATCTGTTTTCGGAAGAAAGCTTGTGAAACAGGCGGGAGGACGAAAAATACAGGACTTCCCTGCCCTGATCCAGCAGCTCTTTTGCAGCGCAGCAGGATAAAAACGATTTGCCGATACCTATATTACCATAAAAAAAGAAATTTTTATATCTTTCTTTCGGATTTGTGCAAAATTCCCTCAGAGCTGTGTATGCACGCTGAAAATTTGTCAAATCTTCCCCCTGATAGTAGTCCATGGAAAGATTGGAAAAGTTCTCCGTGGCAAGCAGCTGCATCAGACCGGACTCCTCCGACAGCTTTTCGGAGAGCTTTTTCTTAAAGCAGTGGCATCTGACTCTTCTGGCTCCCGTATCATCTCTTACATATCCTGTATCCTGACAATCGGGGCAGGTATAGATCTGCTCCAGATAATCAGCCGGGAACCCGTTTGCCTCCAGGAGGCTTTTCTTTTTTTCGGAAATCTCTTCCCAAGAAAAAACCCCGGTCCTCTCTCCGGGATCCGAAGTCTCTCCTGTCAGCTTTTGCATAAGACCTGCAAGATCTTCCCGCCTTGTCTGCTGCAAAAGCTTCTTATATTCCGGGATCTTTTCAAATACTTCCTCTCTGCGTCTGCGCAAAAGGTCAGCATTTTCAAGACGTATCCGTCCGTATTCTCTTTCAATCTCTGTGATCATTTCCTGGCTGCCGTCTGCACTCATTGATATTTTAACAGCTCCTTCTCAAGGGAATCGTAATCGATATCTCTTCGTTCGTATTGATTATGGATCATATTTGATGCCGTATTCTTCGTGCTGCGTTCCCTTACCGTGGCAGGCTTCTTTTCCTCTGCCTTCTGCACCTGGGTCAGGGTGCGCAGTCCGTCCTTATGCCAGCTTTTCAGGATCGCTTCCGCATAAGCCATTCGGTTTTTGTCCGTTGCCAATACGGTTTTTTCGCAGGCATAGAGGATGGCATTTTCGGAAAAACCGTATTCGTGACACCACCTGAGGATGTAGTCGGCTTCCGCTTTTGTCACATCCGAGTTCTTTCCCAGCGCCTTCATGACGCGATAAACCACCTTCTCATAGCGGGAAGACCTTCTTTTGGCCTGCTCCACCGTTTTGATCCCGGACTGCTGCCATTCGATGGCTACCTTCTCCACATAGCGCATCTGCCGGTGTTCACGGCTGACGCAATACTCCACCAGATATTCCATCAGTTCGCAGCTAAAGCCCAGGTCTTTGCGGATAAAGGTCATTGACTGCAGATCCGAAGATGTCAGCTCTCTTCCGAAGTAAGTCTTCGTAACAAAGAGAACCTGGGCAAAATCCTCCTGCTTTTTCATGGCAGCGATCTCATCTCTGGAATAGGACTTTTTCTCGATTACCGTCTCCGAAGCCTGTTCATCGCTCCCGGACAGTTCCTGCTTTGCAATTGCTTCTTCCTGCCGGGGCAGCGCCTCTTTTCTTGCGCCTCCCACAGGAAGGGACAGGATCTGTGCTCCTTCACCGGTGCTTTTTGTATCCGGGCGTACCTCATCCTTTAAGGAAGGAAGCTGCAGACCGCAGATCTCCCCCGAAGGATCGTACTCAATGGATAAAAGACCCAGCTTTTCCCAATAGGAAAGAGCCCTTACCACATCCCGTTCGGTATGGTTGAACTTATCTGCAATATCGGAAATGCTGGTGGGCACGGAGGCACTCACCATTCGCAAAATATACAGGTACACTTTGATCTGGGCATCGTTTGCCTGGGCAAGATACTCATCGATAAAGTGATTGGACAGGGTTATGGAATCGGAAACATTCTCTTTGTAAATCGTTAATCGGCTCATTGCTATCATCCCTCTTGCTTGTTCCCCGCGTAAAACTTCTTTTTACGTGAGCAAGACAAAGTATAACACAAAGACGGCGAAAAAGGAACCTCGAAATTTGTCAAAAACCCTTATAAACAGGCACTTTACAGAGATTGTGGAAACTGTGGATAATGTGGAAAACTCTTCTCTTTCCGGTTTACATAATGCGTACATCCGAAGAAGAAAAAAACGGAAAAAGCGATGTTTCCGCTTTTTTCCGTTTCCTTTTTCTTCTGTCAGATTCTCCTTTATGTCAATCCCGTATTCCACAATTTTTTACGTTAAAAAAACGGGTTTCCTTTTGTGGATACTGTGGAAAAGTCATTTTCCCAGGAGATGATCCCCTATTTTACAAATGTCTCCGGCACCCATAGTTATCAACAGGTCACCGGGCTGACATTTTTCCAATAAATAATTTTCAATCTCATCAAAAGTGGGGAAATAAGCACTTTGTACGTTCCTCTTTTCCAGCTCTGCCAGCAGGGTTTCGGAGGTGATCCCTATGGTGTTTTTCTCCCTTGCGGCATAGATATCCGCAAGTACCACTTCATCTGCCAGAGAAAGGGCATCTGCAAACTCCGTAAGCAATGCCTTGGTTCTGGTATAGGTATGGGGCTGGAAGGCCACAAAAAGCTTTTTATGGGGGTATTTCAGTGCCGCTCTCAGCGTAGCTTTGATCTCCGTGGGATGATGGGCGTAATCGTCAATGATCGTCACATCTCCAATGGAGCCCTTATATTCAAAGCGTCTGTCCGTTCCCGTAAAACCGGCCACCGCCGAGGTGATCTTGTCTGTCTCTCCACCCAGCAAAAGAGCGGTTGCGATCACCGGCAGGCTGTTGCAGACATTATGGCTGCCCACAACTCCCAGACTGACGGGAAGAGTCAGAACATCTTCTTTTTCGGCAAGGCTCTTAACCGCAGGAGACAGGCTGTAGCCGGTCTGTTCCGCAATCTGTCTGAGCTTTTCCGTGCCCATATGGAACTGATAGGAAGCCCGGCCGTTTTCATCAAAGGTCAGGTCCGTAGCATAAACATCCGGCGTCTCTCCGGCAGAGTCTCCCCCTTCATCCCGAATGGCAAAGGTGAGGATATTACAGGAAAGATCCTTTGTGATCTCCTCTTTTTTCGGGGTATCCGCTTGCAAAAGAAGCAGTCCTTCCTCCGGCAGAAGCTTTGCAAACGCATGGAAGGATTCCCGGATCTGATCGATATCTTTGAAAAAGTCCAGATGATCGGCATCCACATTCAGGATCATGCCGATCCTGGGAAACAGAGATAAAAAGCTGTTGGTATATTCGCAGGCCTCCGCAACAAAGATCTGGGAGCTGCCGATGCGGATATTACCGCCGATGCTTTTCAGCATGCCTCCGATGGTAAGGGTAGGATCCGTATCCATGGCCATCAGAACTTCGGAAAGCATGGAAGTGGTGGTTGTCTTGCCGTGGGTACCGGCTATGGCAATGGGCAGCTCATAGTTCTTCATCAGCTGTCCCAAAAGCTCTGCCCTTGTCATCATGGGAAGCTTTTTCTCCACGCAGGCTGCAAATTCCGGGTTATCTTCATGGATCGCTGCCGTATAAACTACCGCATCAATGCCCTCTGTTACATTGGAGGCTTTCTGTCCGTAGTAGACGGTGGCGCCCTGCTCGATCAGCTTTTCGGTAAGACTGCTTTTGGCATTGTCGGAACCGGAAATGGTAAAGCCCCGTTTAAGGAGAACTTCCGCCAGGCCGCTCATACTGATGCCGCCGATGCCGATAAAGTGAATGTGCTGCGGTTTCCTGAAATCAATCTGGTACATGGGTGTTCCTTCTTTCTGATGATTATTCTTCCTATATACTTTACGCTTTTACGGGTTGGATTGCAAGAATACAGAACGCAAAAAAAAATCCGCTAGCCGAGGGGATTGGCTAACGGATTATGAGGGGATAATAGAGAAAACAAAGTTTCTCTGAAAGATAATATACCAGATATCAAATTAAATGTAAAGTACTTTTTTCAAATTTTTTATTTTTTTGAAAAATTTATCTCATCCATTGTATTTTTCGGTGTTTAGTCCCTGTTTACGGTGATCCTGCCAAAGGAAATCTGCCCGATGAGTTTCTCATTTTTCTTCAGTTCATAGCGGCTCAGCAAATGATCGTTAAAATAATCTCCGCCGCCGGATAAAAGCTCTGTCACATCGCCGCTGTATCCGGTAAGATCAGCCCGGCCGCTGTATTCGTAGGCAAAATCCTTTGCCAGCTTCTTTCGCTTCAGGATCTCACAGACCAGATCTTCCTCTATGCCGAGAACCTCTTTTTGTTCCTTCGAAAGCCCCCGGATCCAGTCTCCTGCCTCTTTTTGGATCTGCTGCTCCTCCTGCTCTGTAAGGCTCCGGCCCTCCCGGCCTGCCATATCGGCATAGACCAGATCACCGATACAGGTATTGATGGCCGTATCCCTGGCGATCTCACTGATAAACTGACTGTCCATACCTGCCGAAAAATGGGTATTCCAATAGTCCAGCGGATCCGTCGCGTTATACTTGAGGGCCTGCTCCTGGGTATAGGCTTCCACCTCATAAATATAGTAGCCAAACTCCCGCAGGGTTACGGTCTGTCCCGATAAGGTCAGCACCGCATCATCCAAATGCTCGCCATAGGAAAATTTGTGATTCTGTTTATAAAAAACGGAAGAAAAGGCAAGCAGAAGCACAAGGGTAATGACACCCGTCAGGATCCTCACACTTTGCCGAAGCTTTCTTTTCCCTTCTCCCGCCATATATGTCTTCTCCTAAAAGTCCTCATCCTCAAAGCTGACCCGCTGCCTGATCTTTTTTTCCGAAAGGCGACGGATCCTCTCTTTTGCATCATACCATACTTTGCGAAGGATGTCTTTACCGTACCGTCTGATCAGGCTCCACAGGGCAAAGATCAGGGACACAAGAGGCGGCATCAGAAAAAGGAACCGGATCATCATCAGAATGAAAACCCGCCACTCTCTGGCCCGCATTTCATTTTCCCAATAAGGATAGACCACTGCATTTTTCTGCATCAGGAGCTGTTCGATATCGGAAAACCGGGCAAAGAGATCCCGGCCGGTAAAACGGCTCTCATTATCCAGGATCACAGCATCGGAATTCTCTCCTCCCGTTGCATCCTGGAGCCGGTCCTTTGCAAAGCTGCGGACAGGATTGGGCAGCACCGCTTCGTAGCATGTGATGGGGATTTCCTGGTACAGATTCTGAAAGGCGCTGTGATCAATGAACACAAAGCTCCTGCCGTCGGTGGCCTTTTTGGAAAAAGAGTTTTCCGGCATTTCATAAACCCCCGCCACAAGGAAGGGTTTGCCTGCGATCTCCACCCGCATGCCGGCAATATCATAGCCGCCGAACAGTTCCCAGGCCGTTTCCTTATCAAGGACGATCCGATCGTGCATCACGTCTTCCGGACGGAATACACTTCCGTACATCATATCCAGCGGATGAAACAGGAAAAAATCACCTCCCACACCCAGGATCCGGACATTCTCTTTTCCCGAGGTTCCGATCCCCTGTTTCATGATGGTGACGCTGTCTGTGGTCATGGCAGCATAGGCATCCGTCCAGAGCGCATCTCCGTTTCTGTCTTCTCCGAAGGATGCATCCAGCATACTTTTTTGTATGGATGCCCGGATCCCGGAGATCTGGGCTCTGTTAATCCCCGTCGAAGAGGGCCAGAAAGCGCTGACCTGATGGGACACCACGTCCTTTGTGTTCCATCTGCTTCCTTCCTGCTGGGAATAGGCCTTTTCCTTGATGGAATTTTCCGCACATAAAAGGGGAATGCAGCAAAGGAGCGCAACCAGATCGATTATGAAAATTACAAGGTGCTTTTTGCACCGGGCAAGAAATCGAATCATCAGGATCTCCCACTTTTATTCGTTGGCAAGACGTACCTTCATGCCCGCTTCTAAGGGCTTGGATGAATTGGTCACTACATACTCATATTGATAAACGCCTCCGCTGACCGCAGAGTTGGTATCATCGCTGGCAAGGACATCCACATCCGCTCTGGATAATACATAACGGTTGCCCAGAGGTGAGGATTTAACATTGACAACCAGCACAAAGTCTCCGCTTGCATCTTTTCGGATGGCGCTGTTGGGAACCACCACATCATAGCCGGAACCCTTTTCTCCCACGGAAAGCTCCAGTTCCTGGCCCACCGTAACGTCTTCACCGGTAATGGCAAAGATCAGTTCCTTATTGTTGTTGGGATTTTGCAGATCCGGTCTGATGCTGTTAAGGGATGCCTTGATATCGTCACCGAAAATGTTCAGAATATCAGCTTCCTGTCCCTGTCTGACCAGCTTCGCCTGTTCCTTGGTAACGGAGAATTTTACGCTGTAGCCGTTTCCCGTTACCGCAATGGTGGCAAGGGCGCTGTCCGGCGTAACCGCATCTCCCGCAATACAGTTAATGGCTGTTACCACGCCGTCATTCTGGGAATAGATCTTCAGAGGATCTGCGTTTTGTTTTTTATGCAGCTTTTCCACTTCTTCTTTCTGCTTGGCGATCTTCTTTCTTTTATCCGCCATATCCAGAGAGGTTTTCCCACTGGTGGATCCGTCTTCTCTTTTCTTTTCCGACAAACCCACAAGCAGGGCATCCAAAGCACGCTGCTTGGCCCGTACATCCTCTGCTGCGGCCTCAGGATCGGGAATGCTCTCCGCCTCGGTTGTAAGACGGTCTTTCTTGGCAGTCAGTTCCGCCAGCTCCGCTTTCTTTTTAGCCAGCTTCTTGCTGGTCTTTTTCAGGGCATTGCCGCTGACCGTATCCATTTCCTGCTGCAGGGCATCTGCTTCCACTGTCAGAGTCTCGATCTGTTTTTCCGTAGCGGCAAGCTCCGCTACCACGCCTGCTCTTGAACCGGACCGCTGCTGCTTTTCAATGGCGATCTGCAGATCTTCCTGGGCGTTTTTAATATCCAGATTGTCCTGGGCATAAGAAGGGGCCAGATCCAGAAGGGCTTTGTTATAATCAAGCTCCAGCTCGTCCAAGGCTTCCTCCGCCGTCTTGGTCTCGGAATCTTTTTCCGGCTCCGTTCCTTCTCCGATGGCACTCTCTCCCACTGCAGCACCGGCGGTAAGAGAACCGTCCGCCAGCTCAAACAAAAGGTCTCCGGCCTTTACTTCATCTCCCACCTTGATCTTTACAGAAGCCACGGATTTATTCTCCGTTACACGGACTTCATAGTCTTCCGCTGTCTGCACGGTGCCGTTGCCCCGGACCTTGCTCACCACATTGCCGGGAGTGGCTGTAGCGGTGGAGATCTCCGGCAGAGAGTAATTCATTATGGTATTGGAAAAAAAGGTAAGGATCAGCATAACGATCAAAAAGATGATCAGGATATTTTTGATGATCTCTTTTCTGCTCTTTTTTTCTTTTTCATTCATTCCTTCCATGAAAGCTCCTTTCGTTGGTCCGGGATCATTTACCCTTTAATACCGCCGGAATAGGAAATTCCGTCGATGAGATATTCTTCGCCGTACAGATAGATCAGTATGGTGGGGATCATATAGACAACCGCCACCGCAAAGGCGATCCCCACTTCTCCGTTATTGATCTGGGCCAGAAAAACGGAAAGAGGAAAACTGTCCTGATCTGAAAGCAGGATCAGGGGCTGTTCCACCATGTTCCAATAATCGATAAACACCAGGATCGCTGTGGATGCAACGGCGCTTTTGCAAAGAGGCACGCAGATCCTGGTAAAGATCTGCCATTCCGTAGCACCGTCCAGCTGGGCCGCTTCAATAAGCCCCGTAGGGATCCGTCGCATGAATTTGGTCAGCAAAAATACCGAGAAGGTGGAAAAAACACCCGGCAGGATCACCGCCGCCTTGGTATTGATGATCCCCAGCCACTTTGCCACCAGAAAGTTGGGAACCAGAGATACCTGATAGGGCATCAGCATCAGGATCACATATACAAAAAACAAAATGTCTTTTTTTACACTTCGGAATCTGGTAAAACAGTAAGCCGCTGCTAACGCAACAAAGATCTGTCCTGCCACAATAGGCACCACCAGGATCACCGAATTCCAGAATTTCAAAAGATAATCCGGACTTTGCAACAGCACGGTAAAATATTGCCTGAAGGTTACCATATCCGGTATCAGCTTCAGGTTGGCACTTTCCGATACGTAGGGAGATTTTTTCGGTTTCCTCTCATCTTCATACCAGGACGTAGCACTATCATCCTCCGTCAGGCTTTCAAAAACCGTTCCGTAATTGGCCGTGATCTCCGATTCCTGCATAAAAGAATTGCTGATGGTCAGAATGATGGGAAGCAGAAAAGAAGTTGCCATCAGGAAGGCGATGGTAAACAATATGCCCTTTTTGATCAAACCGGAAATTCCTTTTTTTCTCATCCTTCCAGATCCTTTCCCACCCGGTCCTCGGCAAAAAACAAAAGACCGATGGTTACCACAAACACGGCAAACATAAACATGGCTGCCGTAGACAATTTCTGATACTCCAGATTTTTAAAAGTGTTATTCATAAAATGCTGCAGCATATACAGGGTATCATAGGGATAATCTCCGCTGAGCAGATAGATCTCCCGGAATACTTTAAAGGAGTTTACCAGACTCATCAAAGCCACAAACAAAATGGTGGGAGACAGATACCGCAGCTTGATCAGCAAAAACTTCTGCATACTCCCCGCTCCGTCCAGGTCCGCCACCTCCAAAAGCTCCTTCGGAATGTCATTTAAGGCCGCCATAAAAAGGATCATGTTATAACCCAGGTTCTTCCACAAAAACAGGATCAGGATCATAACATAGGACCCTGCGGATTTAAACCAGTCAACACGATCGTATCCCATCCCCATCAGGAACTTGTTCAAAGATCCGTTTACATGAAAAAACACCTGCCACACCAGAACGATGGATGCGATAGGTACCATCAAAGGCGTCAGGATAAAGGTTCTGAAGGCAGAACGCATGGGGATATTCTGTTCCAGCAAAACCGCCATTCCCAAAGACAAAAGCACCGCCAAAGGAACCGCCGTTACCGAAAAGATCAGGGTATTTCGGGAGGCTGACAAAAAAGCACTGTTTCCCAAAAGACTGATAAAATTCCCCAGTCCCACAAAGCCGGGGTTAAAGGGGGAATCCACAACGGAATAAAATCCCACCACAAAAAAAGGGATAACAAAAAACAATCCCACTCCGATGAGGGATGGGAAAAGAAATATCATACTATAAAGCCGTCTTTTACTGCTTCTTGATCGATTATGAAAAAATGCCCGCAACTTCCGCATTTGTCGTACCTTTTCCTGCAATCTGTATAAAAGCGTCCAGATACAGTATACCTCTATTTTCGAAAAAAGAATCTTAAGTATTATAGAAGATTGATGAAATCAGAAATTAAAGTACAAAAACGGATTGTGGGCACCCAGGACCAGATAGGAAACCGACCAGAGAAACAAAAAGATCAGCAGGGCCGGATAAAGGGCTGCACGCACCCTGCCCCCTGCCTCCGGCATCTTTTTTTCCAGCAGCCATTTCCGAAGGGGACAGCAAAAGATCAGAGCAAACAGCAAAAAAACGCCCTGCTCTCTCAGCCTGCCCATAATCCATGCAAGATCTAAGCCCCGACCGCCGGAGGCTGCCTTTCCAAGCATCCTTGCCAAAAACGCCCATGCCGCAGGCAGATCCGCTGCCCGGAAGATCACCCAGAGAAAGTTTACCACCGCCAGTGTAAAGATCCGGTAAATACACGAAAAAAGACGGCCCTTACTTTCCGGACGGATCGCATATTTTTCCAGGATCAGAAATACAAAATACAACATTCCCCAGGCCACAAAGGTCAGGTTCGCACCGTGCCAAAGGCCCGTAAGAAGCCATACCACAAACAGGTTCCGGATCCGTTTGCCTCCTGTGGTTCTTGAACCTCCCAGGGGAATATAAACATAATCCCGAAACCACCCGGACAGGGAAATATGCCATTTTCTCCAAAAGTCCGTTATGCTTTTTGCGGTATAGGGATGGTCGAAGTTTTCCGCAAAGCGGAAGCCGAACATTCTTCCCAAACCGATAGCCATATCCGAATAGCCGGAAAAATCATAATAGATCTGCAGGGTATAGCAGACAGCACCCAGCCAGGCCGCTGCCACAGACACCGTGGAAAAATCCTTTGCGTCAAACACACTATCCGCCACCAGGGCCAGATTGTTAGCCAGCAGCACCTTTTTGGAAAAGCCGATGAGAAACCGCTCCACGCCTGCTGCAAACATGGGCATCTCTTCTCCCTCTGCCGTCTTTTCACAGATGGAAAATATGCCTCCCTTTTTGCGCCGCTCTGCCGTAAGATCCTCTTCGATATCCTTATATCTTACAATGGGACCGGCGATGAGCTGGGGAAAAAAGCAGATATACAAAGCCAGATCCAGGGGGTTTTTCTGCGCCTTCGTTCCTCTGTAAACATCAATGACATAGGAAAGGGCCTGGAAGGTGAAAAAAGAAATACCGATGGGCAGGACCAGTTCCTTTGCAGGCAGAGAAACCGAAAGCATACTGCCCAAAAGACCTGCAAAAAAGAACAGATACTTATATACAAACAAAAGGCCAACGTTCAAAAGAATGGCCAACAGCAAAAATACCTTCCCCGTCTTTTGCTTTTCCCGGGCAGATTCGATCCCTCTTGCCAGAAGATAATTGATCCCCACAGAACCCAAAAGAACATAGACAAACACAGGCTCTCCGTATGCATAAAACACAAGGGAGCCGCAAAGCAGGATCAGATTGCGTACTTTTCCCCGGCAGGGGTAATACAAAAGCAGCAGTATGGGAAAAAATAAAAAGGTAAAATAAATACTGGAAAAAACCATAATCCCTTTCCTTATTTACGTTCCGTCCCCCGAAGGAGCAGGACAAAGAGCAGCACGTGGCCGCAAAGATACAAACAATAATAATACATGAAAAACATGGCCGGCGCAGTCAGAAAGATCAGGGGAAACTGCAGTCCCAAAAACAGGATCGACCCCGCTGCCTGCCACTTTTTCTTCAGGGCAAAAACAAACAGCAAAAGGATCAGCAAAACCGTTACCGGCAGCACGTTGTAGGTAAAGGGCAGAAGGGGCGTTGTCCGGATGTTGCCTTTTTCATAACTTCTGCAGGCCAAAAGACTGATGACCTTTTGCCGGATCTGTGTGCCGAAAAGGGGCCTTGAAAAAGCAAAGTAAGAACCGAAATCCTCTCCGTAATAAACCAGCTCATTGATGGCATCCACATCCTCTCCGCCGGGATGATTGATGTAGCCTGCGTAAAAGCCGTTGGTATACAGAAACGTCTGCCATCTGTATTTCAGGAATTTGTCCGGATTATACAGGATCAGCCGCAGGGAGGCTTTCATAAAACGGGAAAGCTGGTCCTTCGGCAAAACATCCGGGATATTCCAATACTGGCTGATGTTGCGGACAGAGGCCTTTTGCCGAAGGAGCTGTACATCCACCAGTTCGTTAATGGTCATGATATCATCATACACGCAGGGCCCCTTCAAAGACTCTGCCTCCGTAAACATATTGGCAAGGGGATTTAATACCAGGGAAATCGGATATTTATTCTGTCCGTTTTGGGCGATCTTATTGGGAATTCCCAAAAGCATAATGCACAAAAGGGACAGGACAAAAAACGCCAGAACCTTTTTTACGGGTTTCTTTTTCATCCACAAAAGCGCCGCCGCACCGGCTATGGGCAGGTACAAAAATTCACTTCGCCACGCCCCGATGAGGCCGCATAAAAAGGCACAAAGAAGCAGCTCTTTAACCTCTTCTTTCGGCCCATGTCCGCTGTCATCATGCCAGAACAGTCTGTCCAGAAGCAGCAAAAACAGCCAGCCCACCAGGCTTGCACGCAGGGTGAAAAGACAGCCGTCGATCACCGGTGAAAGAAGGAAGGGCACAAAGAGCAAATACCGGAAGCGACTGCTGCTTTTATCAAACAGATCCAGCATCACAAGGGAAAAAACGGTGCAGATCAACAGCAGCTGGAAAAACACAATGGCTGCCATGGACGGAAAAAACAAAAGGCTCAGGATATAAAAGATGGAAGTCAGGCCGCTTTGCATGGAAGAAAACTGAAAATTCAGGGCGGCCCGAATGGTATAGAATTCATCTCCTTTAAAGATCCCCGGCCAGGTAAGAATCCAGAATACGGACAAAAAGGCAAAATACCCCAGAAAGTACTTCAAAAAGCGAAGAAACTTTTCCTCTCTTCTGATAAATAAGGTCACGGCCCTGACCAGAAGCCCGTAAAAGCCCCAGGTAAAAAACACAAACAGGATCATCACGCCGTACTGGTAGGTTGCCGGCTGCTCCGGCCAGTGAAAGGTTACCCTGTCCCTGCCGCTGACTGCGGCAATGTGAAGCACCGCAAGTACTGCCGGCAGCAGGAGCTGCAGCCATGTTATGCTGTTTTTCTTTTCATGCAAACGGTTCATAGGTTCCCTCAAATGTATAGGTTCCCCCGGATAAAACCCGGGGCTCCCACCCTTCTATGGGCAGCTCCACACAGGCTTTGCTTCCCGCAGGTATGGTGACAGTAAAGGAAACCTGCGCTTTTGCGCCTGTCCCGGTTTCCATCTGCCAGCTAACGGCTATTGTACCATAAACGGAATGGTAGCTGCCACTAACTTTTCTCGGATAGTCTTCCGCACCTCCCGCGTCATAAGGCTCAGTCGGCGGAAGATAAGGCTTGATCAAAATGGGCTGCTCTCCTGCATGATCCACCACGATCCCTGCCATCTGTTCGTACAAAAACGCCCCCACACTGCCTTCGTTAAAATGATCAAAAGAATTCATGCCGCTGTCGGCAAATCCTTTTTCGGCGGTGTAGGAATCATACCGTTCCCAAATGGTTGTTGCATCGCAGCTGATGGGATACAAAAAGGAAGGATTCTCTTTTCCCATCAGGATCCGGTAAGCAAGATCAGACCGGCCGATCTCGCAAAGACAGGGCAAAAGATACGGGGTTCCCGCAAATCCCGTCATAACCCGGCAGCTGTTTTTTTCACAGGAGGTGGCCAGCATTTTTTCCAGGTCCTCCCTTGAGAGCCCGGCATTTTCTCCCTCCGGATACAATCCGAAATGCAGCAAAAATATCAGCTCCGTCTGGGAAAAATCCCCGTCCCTGTGGTCCAGATAACGCTTTTTTATAAAATCCCGGATCCGGCTTTTTTGCGCGTCATATTCCTTTGCATCCTTCTCATAACCCAGGATCTGCGCCATCCGGGCCATGGCATCGCAATCCGCCCCATACCAAAGGGCGCAGAGCAGATCCGGATCCGTTGTTTCCCGGGAAAGCCAGTCGCCGTAGATATTCCCCGGGCCGATCCTGCCCTCTGCCGGATCAAAGTCACTGATTCCGGAAAGATAGTCCATATATTTTTTCATGGCAGGATACAGCCCCTCCGGGTAGTCCGCCCTTCCGTATCTGCGATACACCGCATAGGGGATCAGGATCCCCGCATCAGCCCAGCCGCCGTTGCCGCTGCCTGTATGCACCGTGGCAGGTACCGTGTCCGTAAAGGCTCCTTCCGGCGTCTGTGCATCCAAAAGATCCGTAGCCCACTTATCGTAAAAAGCCCGCAGATCCCTGTTGTACATGGAGGTAGAGGCAAAGGCGTTCAGATCACCCATCCAACCAAGCCGCTCATCTCTCTGGGGACAGTCCGTAGCCACCAGAAAGAAATTATTATCCTGACTCCAAAGCACGTTTTCATACAGTCTGTTAATATCTGCATTGTCCGTTTCCAACATGCCGCTGCGGGGAGAATCATTCCCGATCGCAATCCCCTTCAGCTCTTCAAGGGTGATATCCCGGGATGCAGTTACGGACAGATAGCGAAATCCCGTATAAAACAGGGAAGGACGGTAAAGCGTGCTTTCTTCCTTTTCCGAAAGGATCAGCTGCACCTGGGTCTTGGCAGACCGGTAGCTTTCCCGGTACAGACTTCCCGCCGGTCCGTCGTTTCCCCGCTCCCTGCTTCCGGAGTCATTCAGCATCTCGGAAAACAGTACGGTGATCTGCGTCCCCGCCTCTCCCTTTGCCCGGATCAGGGGAACTCCTGTTATATTCTGTCCCAGATCCGCGATCAGGGTCTGGCCCGCTTTCAGGGTGATGGGGAAATCACCTTCATTTTGTGACAGGACCTGCAGCGCTCCGAAATCCGTACCGTTATCTTCCGCCTCTGTGCAGACCGTCATCTGCTCCGGCGCCCTTTCCTTTTCCGGAATGGCCTTTACTTCCGGCCCGTAATAGGCAGTAAATACACCGGAAAAATCCTTGCTGATCTGCACCGGACAAAAACGGCAGCCCTCCTCTTTTCCCAGAGAGATCTGCGATACATCCGGAAAACTGCAGTCAAAGGTTTCTCCGTTAAAATAATCCGCATCCCGCACCGCCGTATCTTTCGTATATTCCCAGGAGCTGTCCGTGCCCATCAGGGTAACATCCCCCTGCTCATTTATAAGTGCAAGCTCCATAATAAGAGCAGGCCTGTTATAATCATAGGTTCCGAATCCGTTGCGGCCTGCCCACCAGCCGGTGCCTGCCATCACCGCCAGGATATTGTCTTTTCCCTCTTCCCGGGTCCGGGATAAAACCTCCGTAACATCGATCATACGATACAAAAGCCTGTCATGATAATCCGTCCAGCCCGGAAGAAACTCCGCATCCGTAACAGATTCTCCGTTCAGCCGGATGTCAGCCTGCCCGAGACCCGAAACAAAAAGGTAAGCCTTGGCAAACTTTTCCGCAGGGAAGGCCTTTCTGTAAACAGGCATGCCTTCATAGTAAACATCCTCTTCTTCCTTCATGGTGATCATCTGTGCATCCGCAAAGGGCTCCCGGCTGATCCATCCCGTAACAAAGGAGTCTTTCCCGCTGCCAAGACAGCGGTTCTTTGTATCATAAACAAATACTTCCCATTCATATTCCGTCAGATCCGAAAGCACCTCTCCCCCATAGGGAACCCCCCGGTTTTCTTCTCCCGCTATGATGCCGCTGTCCCAAAAAAGGGTTGTCCCGTCATAAAGCCGGATCTGATAGGCCTTTTGAAACACCCCTGCCGTATCTGCTCCGGGGCTTTCCAATTCCCAGGAAAAAAAGATCCTTTCCCCATCTATGCCCATAGGCCGGACCGCATCATTTACCGTCATATTGACGATTTCATATTCAGACCCTGTATCTTCTTCGGCGCCGGTCTTCGTCTTTTCCTCCTGCTCCCGCACCATACGGCTTTGTCCCATCTCCGACTTATCTTTTTGCGTACAAAAAACAGGCAGGAATATCAGTATCAATCCTGCCAGCACCATCAAACACTGTATGATCCTTTGTTTCAAGCTTTTCATACACATTGTCAAATATTAGGCGTAACGGAAAACTGCATTTCCCTGCCGCTTACCGGGTGAAGCAGAGTCAGCTGATCCGCACAAAGAGCCACTGTTCTGTGACCTGTTTTTTCCGAAGCATCCAGAGATCCTTCGGTTCCGTATTTCTGATCTCCCAAAAGGGGATATCCGGCCCGGGCCATCTGGGCCCTGATCTGATGAAACCTGCCGGTGTCGATCCGGATCCTGCAGGAAAGAACGCCTTCGCCATCCCGCTCCAGAATGCTGCATTGCAAAACCGCTTTTTTGTACCCCTTGGGTCCCTTCTGCTCTTCCCGGGAAGGCTCCTTACCCCCGGGATAAAAAACCGCCTTTCTGCTTACCGGATCCTTTTTCATGTAATCCGTAAGAGTAAAGCTCTCTCCCTTCTGCCGGGATACGGCGCCCCTTTCTTCAAAGGCCAGGGCGAAGTAGCTTTTTTTCAGCGCTCCCGAAGAAAGCTGCCTGCTTAAAGCATCCGTTGCTTTTTGGGTTTTTCCCAAAGCCAGGATTCCTTCCACCGGCTGGTCCAGGCGATGCACCAGGCCGATATAAGTTGCCTTAAGGTAACTTTTCATCTCGCTTACAACATCCGGCGAAAGCAGATCCGCACTTTCGGTGGCCAGTCCCGCCGGTTTGCGGATCACTAAAAGATGCTCATCTTCAAAAAGGATCTCACATTTCATTCTTATACCTTAAATCTGTATCCCACGCCCCAGATGGTCTCAATGTACTGAGGCTTGGAAGAATCGAATTCTATTTTCTCTCTGATCTTTTTGATGTGGACCGTAACGGTGGCGATATCACCTACGGATTCCAGATCCCAGATCTCACGGAACAGGTCTGCCTTGGACAAAACCCGGTTGGGATTTTCCGCAAGGAAAGCCAGAAGGTCAAACTCCTTGGATGTAAAGAGCTTCTCCTCTCCGTTTACATAGACCCGGCGGGCGGTTTTGTCGATCTTGATCCCCCGGATCTCAATGATGTTATTCTCTTTTACATTGGTTCCCACAAGGCGCTCATACCGGGTCAGATGAGCCTTGACTCTGGCCACAAGCTCACTGGGCGAAAAAGGCTTGGTCATATAATCATCCGCACCCAGACCGAATCCCCTGATCTTATCGATATCCTCTTTTTTGGCGGAAACCATGATGATGGGAATATTCTTACTCTCGCGGACTTTTTTACAGATTTCAAATCCGTCCACTCCCGGCAGCATCAGATCCAGAATGATCAGCTTAAAGTCCTCTTCTAAGGCACGCTGCAATCCTGCCTGTCCGTCGTTCTCGATCACCACCTCATAGTCACTGACCTCCAGATAATCCTTTTCGAGTTCAGCGATCTCCTCTTCATCTTCAACGATCAGAATTTTAGTTCCCATGTTGTTAACCCCCACTTTTTATTCTGCTTTTTTCTTACCCTCCGGCTGATACCTGTTAAACTGCATATGCATACAGGTTCCTTCGCCCTCTACACTGGTGGCCCAGATCTTTCCGCCGTGGTCCTCGATCACTTTTTTTACAATGGAAAGACCGATACCGCTGCCGCCGGTAGCTGAGTTTCGGGAAGCATCCGTTCTGTAAAACCGCTCAAAAATATGCGGCAGTTCTTTTTGTCCGATGCCCTTGCCGTTATCCTCGATCTCCACAATGACGGCATCTCCTTCACTGTAGATCCGGATATCGATCTCATCACCCTTGCCTCTGCTGTATTTGATGCTGTTGCTGATGATGTTGCTGATGACCCGTCGAAGCTGCTCAGGATCAGCCATAATAGCGGTTCCCGGTTCAGCCATGCAGGCATATCGAAAATCGATGTTCTTGGATTCCATCTCAAGACCGATCTCCTCCACGCAGTCCAGGAAGAATTCCCCTACCACCACGTTACGGAAATTGTAGGGGATCATGTTCTGCTCGATGTTGGAATACAGCACCAGCTCGTTGATCAGACTGGCCAGCTCATTAGATTTATTATATATGGTTTTGATGTATTTATCCATCTTTTCCGGTGTATCCGCCACACCATCCATGATGCCTTCCACATATCCTTTAATGGAGGTTATGGGCGTCTTCAGATCATGGGAAATGTTGCTGACCAGCTCTTTGTTTCTGCGTTCATTTTCCAGGGATTCCTCCGTGGATTCCTTCAGCCGGTTGCGCATCATCTCATAGTTCTTAAACAGCTCACCCATTTCCGCCGTATATTCATTTTCAATAGTATAATCCAGGTTCCCCTCTGCGATATTCTCCATGGCGATCCCCAGCTCCGATATAGGCTGCATGAACCAAAGCTGGATGAAACGCCGCATGACGATCACGGTGATCATCAAAATGGCAATGACACAGGTAACCATATCCACCAGAAAGATCTGGGCGATCTCATGATTTTCCAGTACGCTTTCGATCCTGAAGTTTTCCGTTCTTCCGATGAAAGAAGCGATGAAGAAAAACGACATTCCGGTAAGTACCACCGGAACCAGTACCATGGCGATACTCAAAAAGATCATTCTGGTACGGAATGTAATATTCTGAAGCTTACTTTTCATTACCGCCGGGATAGAAATCCCCGCCTCCTTTCCAAACACTTATATACACAATTATAAAGGCAAGACTCCGTTTCGTCTATGGATTTTCGCCCGAATCGGCAGAAAAAATGCCCTCCGCAACTTCGCGGAGGACATCTCTTTTACGTTTATTTACCGGTGGATCTTACTCATCCGATTCCTGCTTTCTCTTTTTTTCCGCTTTTCTCTCCCGAAAGTGGGCAATGAAGCCGCAAATGGACAGAATAAAGCAGCTCATGGCTCCGAACAGCATGCCCTGAAACAGACAGAATATGGCAAAGCCGAAGATCGCAAGGCAGATGATCAGAAAAACCGTATTCTCCGGATAGATCATCATATCAGCCGAAATATCTCTTCAAAAGACCTGCAAATCCCTTGCCGTGGCGGGCCTCGTCGCGGGCCATTTCATGCACGGTGTCATGGATGGCGTCAAGGTTAGCAGCCTTTGCACGCTTCGCAAGATCAGTCTTTCCTGCGGTTGCGCCGTTTTCAGCTTCTACTCTCATCTCCAGATTCTTCTTGGTGGAATCGGTAACAACCTCTCCTAAAAGCTCTGCGAATTTTGCTGCATGTTCAGCCTCTTCCCAGGCAGCTTTCTCATAATAAGCACCGATCTCGGGATATCCTTCGCGGATGGCTACGCGGGACATAGCAAGATACATACCTACCTCAGAGCACTCACCGTTAAAGTTCGCACGAAGATCCTCAAGGATATCTTCGGAAACACCCTGTGCCACTCCCACTACATGCTCGGAAGCCCAGGTCAGCTCTCCTTCCTGCTTGTTGAATTTCTCAGCCGGCGCATTACATACCGGACATTTTTCCGGAGGCTCGTCTCCCTCATGCACATAGCCACATACCGAACATACATACTTCATAATCCTTCTCCTTTTCTTTGATCCCGGAAGCTGCAGGCATTACCTGCCGTCTTCCTGCTTTGGTTAGCGGGTTACTTATTCTCCTTTTTGCAGGCAGGACACAGCCCGTAAAAATAGGTGACATTACCGGCGATCTGACCATCAAAGCCTGCTCCCGCAAGCTGATTGATCCTATCGATCGTCTCCATCTCAAGGTCGATGACGCAGCCGCATTTCGTGCACAGAAAATGATAATGCTGTGACGTATCCGCATCAAAATGATCCACCCCGTCAGAAAGCCGGAGCCTCTGGATCTGCCCAAGGTCCGTAAGCAGCGTCAGATTCCGATAAACGGTACCCAGGGAAATATTCGGATACTCCTCCCGCAATCCGGAATATACCACATCCGCAGTGGGATGATCCTTCCGGGTCATCAGAAAAGCGAGGATCGCATCTCTTTGTTTACTGTGTTTTAATGCTGCCATCTTCGATCCTTTTCCAAAAATAGGAATGATTACTGTTTTATTTTAATCAAATCTATCCTGCAAGTCAAGACTGTTTTCAAAAAAAGAAGGCATCCGATGATCGCTCATCCGATGCCTTCGCTTATCCTCCCATAACCCTTTTGCGACACCGCTTCGATCCGGCGCCGATTATCTCTACGATTACGTTAATTCCTCTCTTCTCAGTTACGGTTATTATATCAATTTTTTACTGCTTTTGACGCTTTTTTGTAAATTTTGGTTTTTTTATTGTAAAATTTGATTTCTTAAGAAAAAAATAATATAATTGAGCTATGATAAAAATTGCAATTTGTGATGACGAATCCAGTCAAATAAAGCTTTTGCGTCGCATGCTTGATGCGTATTCAAAAAATCGTAACGAAACCTTTTATATCAGGGATTACTCCGGTGGAGAGGAGTTAATGGCAGATGTCTCCGGAGGCGATTTGTTTGATATCTACATTCTTGACATTCTGATGCCGCAAAAGAACGGGATCATGCTGGGGAAGGATATACGAGATTACGATGAAAACGGTATGTTTCTGTATCTGACCTCATCTTCCGAGTTTGCTCTTCAGTCCTACGAAGTACGGGCATTTCATTATCTGCTCAAACCCGTGGAGCCGGAGAAGTTTTTTCATGTCTTCCAGGACATGGTGAAACTGATCAATGAGCGCAAACGCCAGCAGTTCCAGGTAAAGACCAAGGAAGGTTCCGTTTTGATCGACTTTGACAAGCTGATCTATGCAGAGCTGGACGGTCGCTGTATCCTGTATCATTTATCCGGAAACAAAGTACTTCGCAGTGTCTCCTTTTCCGGATCCTTCCGCAACAAAATGGATCCCATCCTTACGGATGAGCGCTTCTGTCTGTGCGGTGCCAGCTTCCTGATCAACCTGCAATACATCAAATCCGTTGAAAAAACCGGGATCATTTTTATCGATGATACCGGTGTGGAGCTTCCCAAAAGTTCCTGCAGCCAGCTTCGCAGTATCTGGACCGAATACTGGCAGCCGGGGATGACGGACTAAAGCCACGACAAAAATAAAAGGCAAAAGAAAAGAGCAGAGGAAAAAACCTCTGCTCTTATTTTTATTCTGTATGCTTTGCCATTCAGGCATTGGCAAGATCGCTGAGTTCCTTCAGCATCTTGGGAAGCTCCGTCTCCATATTCTCATCGGAGAACTGGCAGGTTCCCACTGCCTTATGTCCGCCGCCGCCGTACTTGAGCATCAAAGATCCCACGTTTACGTCGGAGGTGCGGTTCAAAATACTGTATCCTACAGCTGCAGAGCAGCCCGCGCCGCCCTTGCCGCTTACGATCCAGGCGGAAATATTCTGCTCCGGATACATGGAATAGATCATAAACCGGTTACAGGAGTAGATGGGATTCACACCGCGAAGGTCCGTAATGATCAGGTTGCCGTCCACATGAGTGTGTTCCTTTACCATCTCTTTAAACTTCTCTGTCTGCTCGAAGTAAATCTCAATCCGTTCTTTCACATCGGGAAGGTTAAGGATCTGATCCGTCGTCATGGTACGGCAGGCATCGATCAGTTCTTCCATCAGCTGATAGTTACTGATGGTGAACTCTCTCCACCGTCCCAGACCGGTACGGGGATCCATCAAAAATCCAACCAGCACCCAGCCCTTCGGATCCATCACATCGGAGATCTCCAGATGACCGGAATCCACTTTATCAACAGCTTCCATCATATCATCAAACTGCGGGAACTTTTCCTTACCGCCGTAATATTCATAGATCAAACGCGCACAGGAAGGGGTGACTCTGCTCTCGCCCTTGAACTCGAAATCGAAATTCATTCGTTCCTGCTCACTGGCGTGATGATCGAACCAAAGTCCACAGCCTTTCACATAAGGCACATTTGCCAGGCAATCGTTCTCGTCAACCGGGATCAATCCGTCCTGCAGATCCTTGGGATGAGCAAATTTCCAACTGTCGATGATCCCTGCTTCCTTCAATAAAGCGGCACAGGCAAGACCATCAAAATCCGAACGCGTAACCAGTCTCATAAATCAGTTCTCCTTTTCCCCTTGTTTTTGCCCATACATAAGCACTTATAATTATAGAAGAATCGGCAAAATATTTCAACATCTGGGGCAGTTTTTATTCGATTCCTTTGCTCTTTAAATACTCTACTACAGCTCCTACGGTCTCCAGTTTCTCCAGTTCCTCTTCCTCTTCGGGGATTCCTACACCATATTCATCATCAAATGCCTGCAACAGCTCGTAAAGGTCCAGTGAATCAGCACCGATATCGTCCTTAAAGCTGGTCTCTTCCGTAATCTCCATTCCCTCCACGTTCAGAGTTTCCTTAATGATCTCAATCACTCTTTCCAACATAATAACAGTCTCCTTTAATCCTTTTCAAAATATGGCGGCATCGCTCCTCCGCCTGCTATATTCGAAATGATTATAACTAAGGTTTTCCCAATTGTAAAGAGGGGGCCGCCATATATTCCGTGGCGAACTGGATTTTCGTTGCATTAAATCCTTCTTCCAGCGGATAGATGAAAAATGTATCATCCATGGTTGAAAGCGTTACGCACTGCCCCTTTCCTCTGTAATCATACTCCGTATGGATGGAAAAGCAGGACTTGGGAGAAAAATGCAGGGTTTCTGTTTGATCCGTTCTGTAGTTATACAGCGTCAGATCAAAGCCGTTTTTGTTATGCACAAGGCGGCCCTTGCCGCAATCCACAAAATTGAATGCATTAGGTAAAGCGTCCACCTGTACTTTCATGTCCAGTTCATAGCTGTCTGCATCGATCTGTTTTTTCACCTGCTCCCGCTGCCATTCATACCAGTCAGGGATATAGAGCGTCTCATCCGATCCTGCCTTATGCAGCGTCCCAAACTCATCCATTTCATAGGAAGCCCCGCAGGATCTGCACCGGATCACGGCGCCCTTTGTTTCCGTTGTAAACTCTTTTTTGCAGCAGATACACTGATACAGCGGCATATGCAGCCCTTCCGCGCGGAAATCATCGGCAATGACCATCTTGTTTTCCCGCTGGTATCTGTACTCGTCGAATTCCAGGTGCCCGGAAAGGATCTTGTAAATCTCCTCGGCACTAAGTGTTTCTGCCTGTTCTTTGGTGATGGCACAGGTAACGTCTGCATGAAGCTTTACGCTTTTGCGGGTCTTCAGGTTCCAGATCGGAGAAAGCAGATAGTTGCCCTGCATATTCAGCGTCACAACGGGAACCTTTAAAAGCCGCACCAGCTTTGCAACAGACATGGGCAGCTGTGAAGAAGTACCCACATTGGCATACCGGGCTTCAGGGTAGATCACCATGATGCCTTTTCTGCCAATGACCTTTCGGATATTACTCACAAGGGCATGGTCCGTTATGAATTTTCTTGTACCGAGACAGCCGATCTGTCTGTAAATCCATTCTCCGTAAAGCTCAAAACCCTCCAGCTCCGAAATATAGTTGGCCCGGTAAGGCGCCAGGCAAAGGGGCGTAACATAAAAGTCCGTAAAGGACTGATGGGTTCCCAGAACAAGGAAGGGCGGTTTGATGCCTTCCATATTGTGCTTATCAATCTTCAGCTTATTGGCGGAGGTGATCACCTTACAAGCCAGAAGAATGAAGGGAAACAGGAAAAGATTCTGCTTCGGCGGAACTTTTTTCCTGTCAAAGGGCTTTTTATCCGGGATCACACAGGCATCTTTTCGCACATACCGTCTGACGGGTGCCAGCTTGCAAAGAAGATAATACAAAATCCCCGTGGCAAGGAAAGAACAGCCTGTGGGTGTCAGCACAAAAAGAACATGGATATGAACGATCCCCTTAATAGGATCATAGATCAGCAGGGAAAGGGCAAAGCCGAACACCAGACAGATCAATCCCACCAGGTTATATCCGCGGGTATAATCGTAGGAGTGATGCCCCTTCAGTCCGAAGGCGCTTTTCAGATCCAGCTTCTGCTTTCGGACCAGGAAAAAGTCCACAAACAAAAGGGCTGCCAAAGGTGCATAAACGCAGGCTCCCACCGTTAAAAAGCTTCCGAAATACTCTGTGATCTTTCCCCAGATGCAAAGCAGCGTGACGTAAGCTCCCAGGATCAAGATCAGCACTCTGTAAGAGATCTTCGGAAAAGTGGTTTTCAGCATAACGCCGTAAATATAAGATCCTACCGCCTGGGTACCGATGTTGGCAAATGCTACCAAAAGAAGGGAAGAAAGACCCAGAATGGGAGCAGATAACGTAGCCAGCATAAGGGTGGGATCGTCGATCATCTGACCGGTCACATGCCGCATGGCAATGGCCATTACTGCCCCTACCACCACGAAAAAGGAGCCGGCCAGTCCCTGTCCCAGAACACCGGCATAGAAACCGGATCTCTCGGATTTACAGATTCTGGGGACTTCCGCCATTCCTCCCACCAGCGTAATGACAAAGGCAAAATTGGCCTCAATGGAAAGGATATAATTAATGGTGCTGTCCGCATCCCCTGACAATTCCGGTCTGTAATTCCAGATCACATCCAGAGGAACCGAGGTCATACCCACAACGACAACCACCATACCCACAAGCAAAAGAAGGGGAACCAGTATTCTCGTCGTCCAGGTGATGCTGCCAATGCCTTTGTAGGCGATAAAGGTTCCGATCACTACACAGGAAATGCTTAAAACAAGATGACCTCCCGGAAACAACGGAATCCCGAAAATCTTTAAAAGGTTTTCCATGGAATCCGCAAACAGCTCACAACAGACTGCATACCATGGGAAATTCACAAGAATGATCAACACCGTGACCAGATTGACGCCTTTAAATCCGAAAACACTGCGAAGCCAGATCCAAATATCGATTCCGTAGCGAACGGACAGGATCACAGGAAGCTGATAGATCAGAAGCATAAAAAGAGCCGCTGCAAAAGCACCGATCAAAAGCTGTTTGAAATTAACCAGCGTTGCCAGATAAGAACCCTGGGTGTAGCTCCATGTGGCAATACAATATCCGGAAAGAACCAAAAGAGCATCTATGAATCCGTATTTGCGTTCCTTCGGAAGCACCGGGTAGGTACCGAAATATACCTCCTGCTGAATGCTTTTTTCCACATCATTCATTTCAAAAATCCCCCCACAATGATCAGAATCAGACAAACAGCCGCAAAAAGAGCCACTACATAATAATCCTTCTTTTTCATGAAAGGAATCCCCGTGGTGATCCCCCGCTGATCGATATCCTCTTTGATCACGTTCTCTTCCAGATAACGGATCCGCTCTTCCAGTTCCCTCTCCTGCATATGATCCTCCTCGTTTTAAGCCTCCGCTTATTCTGTTTCCAGAAGGCTTTGGTAGATCTCTCTTTTACTGATGCCCCGGTCCTTTGCCGCCAGTTTCATGGCCTCTTTTCTGTCATGCCCTTTTTCTTCATACATCCGGACATGATCCGAAACCGACATTTCTTCAAAGGCCTTTTGGCGCTGCCGGATCATCTCTTCTCTGCTGCGGCCTTCCACCACCAGAACATACTCACCCCGTGGATCTTCTTCCTCATACATCTTTATGGCACTTTCCAGGGTGGTGGGCAAAACCGTCTCAAATTTCTTGGTCAGTTCCCGGCAGATGGTGATCCGCCTCTCTCCCAGATGTTCATACAAAAGCTTTAAAATACCCCGCAGATCGTGGGGCGGCGCATAGAGGATCATGGTCCGCATCTCATTTTCCAGCTCGCCGAGGATCTCTTTTCGCTCTTTTTTATCATCCGGTAAAAAACCCTCGAAGCAAAATCGTCTGGTGGGAAGTCCGGATAAAGTCAGCGCCGTGATACAGGCTGCCGGCCCCGGCAAGGAAGTGACCTTGATACCGGCCTCATGGCACTTGGCCACCAGCACTTCTCCCGGATCTGAGATGGCAGGCGTTCCCGCATCCGTGATCAGAGCGATATTCTTCCCCCTGCGCATCTGCCCGATGAGCTCATCCGCTTTTTCGGTCTTATTATATTCATGATAACTGGTCATGGGGGTATGAATGTCAAAATGATTCAGCAGACGGATACTGTTTCTGGTATCCTCCGCTGCGATCAGATCAACCCCGGAAAGTGTTTCCATAATGCGGGGAGACAGGTCCCCTAAGTTTCCGATGGGCGTTGCGCACAGATACAGCATGCCGCAGCCGGTATCCGGAATATTGAATTGTTCTTTTCGATTTTCTTCCAT
>JAIKWF010000102.1 GCA_024685005.1 Lachnospiraceae bacterium | reverse complement strand
TTACTCACCCGTCCGCCACTAGGTTATTTCAAGATTTGACCGAAGTCTCGTCAGCGAAATAACCCCGTTCGACTTGCATGTGTTAAGCACGCCGCCAGCGTTCATCCTGAGCCAGGATCAAACTCTCATGTTAAAGTTTATTGATCCGGTCAAAATAAGCTTGGCTAATTTTAACCTTCATTACTGTTTAGGTTTTGTTCTCTGAACAATTCTTACTTAGAATCTTTCAGGGTTGCATTGCTGTTCATTTGTCAAGGTGCTCCGCCGTTTTTGGCGTTTATAACGCCGCTTGCACTTCGCAAGCGGCTTATTGATAGTAGCATTTTGATTTGGAAATGTCAATACTTTTTTTGAAAATGTTAAAAAATCCCGAAGCCTACCGCAGCCTTACCTTTTCCATCTTATCCGGATAGACGAAAAGGAAGCGGGAATACTTGTCCAGCGGAAGGATTTCCTGGACTCCGCCGCTGAGTTCGTCGTTGTATTTCACAACGCCGTTATAGCCGGCGATCAGCATTCTGTTCTGATTATATGCAATGAGTCTGTTATCCTCCACGATCACATCCGTGTACTCAAAGTCCACCGCGGTCTTCATCTTCTCGTTTCCGTTCATATCATAAACGCAAAACTCGTATTTGCCGCTGCTTTCCGCAGCATCATAGACTAGCACAAAGTAGTTCTGGGAATAAAATACCGCATGGATCTCCTGTTCGGTTTCCATTTCCTTTTGCAGCTCCGGCTTTTGTTTTCCCGTAAAAATACGAACCTTTTTGCTTCCCACCGTTAGGATTGTATCCTGGCTGGGAAATGCCAGCGTCGGTACTACTTCGTCTTCACATTCATATGCGCTGACCAGATTATCCGTCTCGTTTTGGCCTACGCCTCCGAAATTATAGAAGGCGAGACTGGTTTTTACTTTTCCGGCGGCTGCTTTTAAATAGGAAACGCCCATTTTCACGCTGTCCTGGGAAATCCCATAGGCCAGGGGAAAGCCGAAATTGCGCATAGTGGTCCGGAAGGTGGATACCGACTGTCCTTCCTTATCATACAGTTCCATGTAGACCGTATCCCCTTCCCGAAGCTGCACTATGGCTATACCCTGGGCGGATACATCCACACTCAGCACCGGCAGATTGGTTTCAATGGTTTTGATCAGTCCGCTTTTTCCGATCAGATAGACGCAGGTCCCCTGATAATCTGCGGCGATCACATAGTCACCGGCATTGCTGACCATCTCATTTTGCATCTGAAAGGTCTGATTCCACAGCTGGTTTCCGTTTTTGTCATAGGCTGAAACACCGTCCATGCTGTAGCAGAGCAGATTCCCGTTGTAATTGCGGTATTTGCTGTCTTCACTGCCCACCCGCTCCAGCCGGTTTTGGATCTCATAGCGGGAATACACCACATTATCCATCTGCAGCTTGCAAAGCAGGGCGATGAGGATCAGCAGGATGATGATCAGCACCGTCCGGTAGGTCTTTTTCAGTTTGTACTTAAATTCAATATCTTTATATCCCATTGTTAGATAAACTTATAGATCGTTGTTGTAGCATAGGTCTCCCCGGGCTTTACAACAGGTCTTTCAAATCTGCTGTCCGAAGCACTGTTGGGAAAATACTGAGTCTCAAAGCAGACTGCGCTCCGGCGAAGATATCTGGCATCCTCTTTTCCGATCTCGGGCTCCATTCCGTTGCCCGTATACAGCTGAAGGCCCGGAAGATCTGTATAAACTTCCATGGTCCTGCCTGCCGTTTTGTCGCTCAGTGTCGCCACAAGACGGATCTTTCCTTTTTCATAATCATCCAGTGCAAAGTTATGGTCATACCCGCCTTCCAGTGCCAGCTGGGCATTTTCCTGTCCGATGTCTCTGCCGATGGCTTTCTCATTTTTGAAATCAAAAGGCGTTCCCGCAACAGGTGCGATCTCTCCTGTGGGAATGGCGCCCATCACTACCGGGGTATATCCGGATGCGTTGATCCAGACCACTTCATCCTCAATGGTCTGCTCGCAGTCATGTCCCTTCAGATTAAAATAAGAATGGTTGGTCAGATTGATCACCGTGGTTTTGTCCGTCGTTGCTTTGTAGCTGATGGACAGTGCATTGTCCTCAGAGAGGGCATAAGTTACGGAAAAATCTCTGTTTCCGGGGAAGCCGAGATAGCCGTCGGGAGAAGATGTCCTGAAGGTAATGGCATTTTCCGACTCCTTGATGGTAGCGTTCCAAAGCACCTTATGAAGGGCGCGGTGGAAATCACTGTGGAGATTGTTGGCATTGTCATTTACCGTAAGGTTGTAGATCGTGCCATCCAGTTCAAAGGTGGCATCCTTTGTTCTATTGGCCACAGGTCCGATGGTTGCTCCGAAAAAGCTGCCGTTCACAAAATAGTCTTTGGCTCTGTCATATCCCAATACCACATCGGCAAACGCGCCTTTGTCGTTGGGAACGATGAGACTTGTGAGGATCGCTCCGAAGTCTGTTACGGATGCCTTCATTCCGTTTTTGTTGGAAATGGTAAATAAAGTTACCTTTTCATTATCTAATGTCTTCCCGAAATACTTTTTTTCAATCATGATACCTTCTCCCTTACATTAAAGTTCTGTTCTTCCGTCAAGCGCCCGAAGGAGCGTGACTTCGTCAATATACTCCAGATCTCCCCCCACAGGAACGCCGCTGGCGATCCTGGTACATTTGATCCCCGTTGGTTTGATCAGTTTGCTGATATACATGGCTGTGGTCTCTCCTTCCAGCGTGGAGTTTGTGGCGATGATCACCTCATCCACATCTTTTTCCAGTCGCTGGATCAGTTCCTTCAGCCGGATATCATTCGGTCCGATGCCCAGAATAGGCGAGATCGCACCGTGAAGCACATGATATACCCCGTTGTATTTCCCGGTTTTTTCATATGCCGCCTGATCCCTGGTGGTCTCCACCACCATAATGGTCTTTTGATCCCTGGAAGGATCGGCACATATGGGACAGATCTCCCTGTCCGTCAGTGTAAAACAGCGGCTGCAATAGCAGATCTTTTCCCGTGCCTGCATCATTACGTTTGCAAACCGTTCCACTCTGTCCTTAGGCATATTTACAATATAAAACGCCAGGCGCTGGGCGGTTTTCTGGCCGATGCCGGGAAGCTGGGAAAATTCCTCGATCAGCTGGTTCATTACGCCGCTATAAAGATCCATACGCCGGCTCCTTAAAAGGGCAGATTCAATCCGCCGGAAATGCTGTTCATCAGCTGCGTGCTCTCTTCATCGGCCTGTCCGAGGGCTTCGTTGGCTGCAGCCATGATCAGATCCTGCAGCATCTCCACGTCTTCAGGGTCCACTGCATCCGGATCGATCTTTACCGCTGTAAGCAGTTTTTTACCGGTCACGGTGATCTCCACCGCGCCGCCGCCTGCGGTTGCGGTATATTCCTTCTCCTCAAGCTGTCTCTGACTTTCCTCCATCTGCCTCTGCATGCGCTGTGCCTGCTTGAGCATGTTGGTCATGTTTCCCGGCATTGCACCCGCCGGAAATCCTCCTCTTTTTGCCATTTTCTTCCTCCTTTTTCATCGGCTTTACTCGCCGTCTTCCTCTTCTATATCGAATCTGATGATCTTTTCTATATCGGGATACACCGTCTCTTCAAAGGATGTGTCATCCTCTAACTGGCGGAATACCACACTCACATCCTTTTGGATGATCTGCGCGATCAGGTGCTTTAACTCTGCCTCATGCTGCTTGGATGCTTCTTCGTGATCCTTGTCGGTAAAGTATTCGTAGCCGACGCCTCCCAGTACAAGGATCAGCTTGTCATCCTGGGCTGAAAGCCTTGCCCCCTGCAGGTGCTGCTTTAAGGGCGATGCCGCCTTGGCTTTGATCTGTTCCCAATGCTTTACCGTATTGCGGATATCATCGGGAATGGCTTTGGCCAGAAGCTTTTGTTTTTGCGGCTGGGCCGTGGCAACGCTTTCCGTTACCGGCGCCGCGCCCTGGGGCATGGCAAACTGTCCGCTTTCCAGTTTATATTCCAGATCCCGGATCCTGGCCTGCAGCGCGTCATTTTTGATCTCCATCTGGGGCCTGCAGATCCGGATCAGCGCGATCTCGATCAGAACGCGTTTGGATGTGGCAAAACGAATCTGTCCCTGCAGTTCCGAAAGGATCCTGATGTAGCGCATCAGATCTGTTTCGGATAAAAGCTTTGCATCTTCCTGCATGGCAGCAAGGGTATCCGATGAAGCATCCACCACGTCTTCAATATGCTCAGAGCACTTTAAGAGCAGAAGGCTTCGAAGGTACCAGATAAAATCTGCCACAAACTGCACCAGTTCCCGTCCCTGCATCACCACGTCGTGGATCACAAGGAGAGCTTTGGTCACATCTTCCTTTACCAGGGCGCCAAGAAGCTGGCCGAAAACCGTGCTGTCAACGGCCCCCAATACGTCCAGCGCCATGTCATAGGTGAGAACTTCTCCGTAATGAAAAGCGATACACTGATCCAAAAGACTCAGTGCATCACGCATGGAACCGTCAGCCATCCTCGCCACATAGCGAAGGGCCTTTTCTTCCACCGTGATCTGCTCCGCTTCCATCAGTTCCCGAAGCCTGTCCGCGATGATATCTATGGTAATGCGTTTAAAATCGTAACGCTGGCAACGGGACAGGACCGTAATGGGTATTTTGTTGGCCTCTGTGGTTGCCAGAATAAAGATCACATAAGCAGGAGGTTCTTCCAATGTTTTGAGCAGTGCATTAAAGGCACTGTTGGTCAGCATATGAACCTCGTCTATGATATATACTTTGTATCTGCCTTCCGCCGGTGAGTAGGATACTTCCTCCACGATCTGGCGGACATCATCAACGCTGTTGTTGGAAGCCGCATCCATCTCGATGACGTTCATGCTGGCCCCTGCCGCTATGGCTTTGCACATCCTGCAGACACCGCAGGGGCTCCCGTCCTTTGGATCCTCGCAGTTTACAGCCTTGGCCACGATCTTGGCGATGGTGGTTTTTCCCGTCCCCCGGGTGCCGCAGAACAGATATGCATGACCGATCCTTTCGTTGCGGATCTGGTTTCGCAGCGTCGTGATAATGGGGTCCTGTCCCTTCACCTCTTCAAAGGTTGCAGGACGGAACTTTCGGTATAAAGCCTGATAAGACATAATCAATCACCAAACGAAATGCCAAGCATTTTTGCTTCCTTTACAATGGTCGCATCCGCTGATACGCTCTTCAGCTTGCCTGCCACATCCTCAAGGGGCACTTTGATGATCTCACGATTCTTGATTCCCACCATGAAACCGTACTCCTCCTTCAGGATCAGCTTGCCTGCTTCGGATCCGAGTCTGGATGCAAATACACGGTCATAAGGGCAGGGGCTTCCGCCGCGCTGGGTGTGACCGGGTACCGTAACCCTTACGTCAAAATTCGTTTTCTGACGGATCAGATCAGCGATCTCATAGGATACGGAAGGATACTTGTAATCCTTCATTTTTTCCTTATATTCTTTCTTGGACAGCTTGGCATCCTGCTTGGAGATGGCGCCTTCCGCCACTGCAAGGATGGTAAACTTGCTGCCCCAGCTGCTTCTCTCATGGATCTTGTCTATGATCTTGTCAATATCATAGGGGATCTCAGGGATCAGGATGATGTCGGCGCCGCTGGCCATACCTGCATTCAGGGTAAGCCACCCCACCTTATGTCCCATAACTTCCACAATAAATACGCGGCCGTGGGAATCCGCCGTGGTATGGATCCTGTCGATGGCTTCCGTTGCGATATCCACCGCCGACTGGAAACCGAAGGTCATATCCGTTCCCCAAAGATCATTATCAATGGTCTTGGGAAGGGTAACCACGTTCAGGCCCTCTTCCCGCAAAAGGTTCGCTGTCTTATGGGTTCCGTTTCCGCCCAGGATCACGATGCAGTCCAGCTTCAGCTTGTAATAGTTCTGCTTCATGGCTTCCACTTTATCTATGCCGTTTTCGTCCGGCTCACGAATGAGCTTGAAAGGAGTTCTCGAAGAGCCCAGGATAGTGCCGCCCTTTGTCAGGATACCGGAAAAATCCTTTCCGGTGAGCATGGTAAAGTTGCCATAGATCAGCCCCTTATAGCCATCCAAAAAGCCGTAGATCTCAACATCTTTTTCCGCATTGGTCAGACTTTTGACCACGCCTCTCATTGCTGCGTTCAGGGCCTGACAGTCACCGCCGCTTGTTAACATTCCGATCCTCTTCATATCGCTACCTCCTTCGTGTTCAAAATATGCCTCAGCAGTATTGCGCTCTCTCTCCGCCGATGTATTTCGGCCTTGTGCGCGCGCATACCACGTATGCACTTCCGATATGGTCGATGCCGGTTCTGACCGGTACCGCCACTGCTTTCAGATGCATGCCGATCAGCGTGCTTCCGATATCGATTCCTGCCGCAGCCTGCACCCTCTCCACTGCCACAGGGTCCTTCATTGCCCCGTAGGCCGCTGTTGCAAAAGAGCCTCCCGCTTTCAGAGCCGGCCGGACGTTTACGATCTCCAGCCTCTCCCGCAGGGCATACTCCCGTTCCACGATCAGGGCTCTGTTTAAATGCTCACAGCACTGGGCTGCCAGAAAAATGCCCTTCGGACGGATCACTTCAAGAATGGCTCCCACAACGGCTTTTCCGATATCTTCTGCGGAAAAACTGCCGATCCTGTGGCCTGCGATCTCACTGGAAGAGCAGCCTGTCACCAGCAGGTCTCCTTCTTTTAAGTCAGCCGCTGCTAACAATTCTTCCAGGATCTGTTTTGTTTCCCAGACAATGCTTTCTATGTCTCCGTATTGCTCCGTTGATACTCCGGCTCCCATTTTATCCTCTTTTCCGGCTTTGTTTCAAACCTGTCGTTCTCCTGCCCGGTATTTCAGTATGGCGCCTCCGGTGGCTCCGATCCGGATCTCTACTTTACCGGACTTTATGGGCAGCAGCACCGGCTCCGATGTAAATCCGCTGCTGTCTGTCATGGCGATCCGCTTCAGGTGGCCTTCCATGGGAGCTCCCATATCCCATACCGACACAGTGCAGGTGATCTCATGATCATTGTTGTTGATCAGAACAAGGCTCCCTTCCTCCCGGTTAAAACGGCTGTAGGAGATCACGTTGTAATCCGCGTACTCTTTTTTCAAAGATCCTCTTAAAAATTCAGGGTTCTCTTTTCTGATCCGTATCATCAGCCTGTGGAAATCGATCATCTCGTGATCTTCATATCCCCAGGGGTAAGTTCTTCTGTTATCCGGGTCCGTAAATCCGCAGACACCAGCCTCATCTCCGTAATAGATGGTGGGTGCGCCGGGCCAGGTCATCTGGATCATCACGGCTTCCCGCATTACGGCTTTGTTGATATCGGCTCCCGCTGCCTCGCTTCCCAGGGTGTTTACCCTGCCCACCTTTTTGTTGGTCCTGGTCAAAAACCGGGAATGGTCGTGGTTGGACAGCTCATTCATGGAGCAAAGGGAAGAAGACATGGCCAGGGCGGCTCCGTGGTGGATCATGGCTCCCCAGAAACTGTCGGCATTCCCCAAAAGATCCTCTCTGTAATCGTCGCTGTGCTTTTGCATTCCCGTCAAAAACCAGGTGACAGGCTCCATAAAAGCATCATAGTTCATTACGGTATCCCATTCCCCGTTATCGATCCAGTCTCTGGGCGAGCCGTAGTGTTCAGCCAGAACAATGGCATTGGGATTGGCTTCTCTTACCGCATTGTGGAAATCCTTCCAGAATCTGTGGTTGGTCTCCGGACTGTGTCCCAGATCCGCTGCCACGTCAAGTCTCCAGCCGTCGGCATTATACGGAGGGGATACCCACTTTTTGGCGATCTGGAGCACATACTCATACAGTTCCCGGGATCCTTCATAATTCAGCTTCGGCAGGGTATCGTGTCCCCACCATCCGTCATAGGAATTGTTGTAGGGCCACTGATCCGGATGGAAAAATTCGAAATAGTTCCGGTAAGGGCTGTCCGCGGATACAAAGGCTCCCTTGGGATAGCCTTCAAAATCCTCATAGATCCGCTCCTTATCCATCCACTTGTTAAAGGAACCGCAGTGATTGAACACGCCGTCAAGGATCACTTTGATCCCTCTTCTGTGGGCCTCTTCCACCAGCTTTGCAAACAGCTCGTTGGAGGCTTCCAGGTTCTTTTTGTTGGCTACCCGGTTGATATAGCGGGTGGCCTGACGGTTCTCATTGCAGCCTTCGGGCAAAAGCTGCCCCTGATCGTCCACGATCTTACCGATGTGGGGATCAATATAGTCATAATCCTGAATGTCGTATTTATGATTGGAAGGGGAAACAAAGATAGGGTTAAAATAGATCACGTCGATCCCCAATCCCTGCAGATAATCCATCTTATTGAGAACGCCCTGCAGATCTCCTCCGTAGAACTCACGAACACCCATTGCGGCAGGATATTTACCCCAGTCTTTTACGCCGGATACATGATCACCGATATAGGAATACTCGTGGTCCAGCACATCGTTGGTGGGATCTCCGTTAAAAAATCTGTCCACATAGATCTGGTACATGACCGCACCTTTGGCCCAGTCAGGCACCTTAAACCCGGGGATCAGTCGAAAGAAGTAGTAGTCCTGTACTTCTTTCACCGCTCCTCTGATATCATAAAAGCAGGTCAGTTTTCCGACCTTGATCTCGAAATAATAAGCGAATATCTCATTTTCCAGAGGCACTTCGATCTCGTAATAATCGAATTCCCCTTCCCGCAGCGCCAGTTTCATCAGATGCTTGTGGGCATTGTGGGCCAAAAATACGAAGTCCACATTGTTCCTGCCTGTCCTGAAGCGGATCTTCACCCTTGAAAAAGGCTCCGGCTCCGAAGGATCCAGGTAGTTCTCGGTCATGTCCGTAAACAGCGCTTTTTTATTGAAAACAGGCCGCATCGACATAAAGTAATGCTGGTTCTTTTCCGCCTGTTGGAACTGTACATAATCCATCTAAATACGTCACCTCGGAACGCTACTGATATATCATCTATTATATCCCATAAAGCGTCTGCTATTCAAGACTGTTTTCCCCGAAGATCACCAGGAGCTGCTGTGCTAAAGTCATCAGTTCCGGCTCCTTTGCAGCCGCCGGATTCAGGGCCTGGGCATGGCATAATCTGCTGCGGGCAAGCCTGTATTCCCGGCTGACAAGGACGCTGTCTGCCAGTGTCAGCAGATCCGCCTCATAATACGCCTCCTGCAGTCCTTCTTCCGTCCGGTTTTCGGGAATATTTCCCGCATGCTCCGAGATTTCCGTGCAGGTTCGGATCAAAAGCATCATCAGATCGCTTCCCAGCTCCGTATCCACGGTCTTTTTCGTGGTCAGGTAAGAAAAAAACACGGGAAAGCTTTCCCGGTCCACATCCTTCAGGTCCGAAAGATATTCCTCCGGAAGGGTGGCATAGCCCCGCTGCCCTGTCAGCTTATACATAGCTCCCGCTGCCCGGACATCGGCCATATTCTCTCCCTTTGCCCCGCCGGTAAAAAAGATGCCGTAAAGGGTTTTCGCGCTCTTTTCAAACAGCTCCCTTTCTTTGTCCTCTCCCCCGGTGCAGGTTCCCTGGGTCAGGGCTGCTATGAGGAAAGATGCTGCTTCCTTTGTCATCGTATCCCTGTCCGGCTTTTCCGGGATCTGCTCCGAAAGCACCTGCCGGATCACTTCCCCGGTGGTCGGTGACTGTCTGGGATAAAGCTCGCAGGCCACGCCTGCAAAATAGAGACTTTCATACAACGCAAGACGTTCCTGATCCGTAAGGCTTGGCTTACTTTTTTCCCGAAGTTCCTTTTCCCAGGTTTCCGTCAGTTCATCTTTTTGCAATTCATAATGGTACTTTGATACAGTAAAGATCTCGGATCTTCCCACAGCTGCCGCCTGAAGGTAATAGGTGCCTTCCTCCGTCAGGGCGGAAAAATCCCCCTTCCACAGGGGCAGTCCGCTTTCCGAAACGAAACCCGTCTTTTCCAGAGGGGCCGAAAAACCTCCGGTCCGGTCTTCTGTCTGAATGACCCGGAAGCTGCCTCCCAGGTCCTCTCCCTCAAACCAGGCGATCTTTTCGTCCTCACAGGAATAGCCCCGGGTGTCAACAAAAATATGCAGATCCGATGCCTGATCCGGACGCTTGAGAGCGCGCATCCCGCTGCCCTCTTCCTCCGGCCGAAGGGTTTCTTCCTTTTTGCCGCTGCCGGCGCTGCCGGAGTTTTCCCCGCAGCCCGCCAAAGCAAGCATCAGCAGGAGCATCCCCAGAGTGATTAATCTTCGCAACGTTTTTTCATCTCCTGTACAAGGGTCTCAAAGGCCATTCCATGGGATGCTTTCACAAGGATGGTATCTCCGGTTTGAAGGATCGTTTCCATCTTTTCCAAAAACTCTTCTTTCGTGGCAAAGAGATATTTTTCCGAAACGCTCACTGCGCCTTCGTAAATGGAAGCTGCCAGATCTCCGATGCAGACAAGCACATCCGGCCGCATGGATTCCTGTGCCATGGCTTCTCCCACCTGTCTGTGCAGCTGTCTTTCTCCATCACCCAGCTCAAACATATCGCCCAGCACGGCAACGGATCTGCCCTTTGCCTGGTCTAAAAGCGCAAGACCCGCTTTCATGGAAACGGGATTTGCATTATAGCAGTCATCGATCACCACGAACCTGCCCATGTCAATGACCTTATTTCTTCCGTCAATCACTGCGGTTTTGCGAATGCCCGCTTCGATCTGAGATCCGGAAAGCCCCAAAAGCTTTCCTACGCTTGCTGCTGCCATGGCATTCAGGATCTGATGCCGGCCGGGAATGGGAATCTCCGCCCGGATCTGCTCTTCCCCGGTATGGATGATGCAGCTGCTTCCCAATAATCCCTTTTCTTCAATATCCGTTGCGTAGCATTCCCCTTCTTTGTTGTAAAAGACGGGTTTGCTGCCGCAAACATTTTTTACAGCGGCCAGAAGGTCGTCTCCGCCGTTTAACACCACTTTTCCCTCCGGAGGAAGATAACCGAAAAACTCCGTTTTTGCGCGGAAGATTCCGTCTCTGTCACCCAGATTCTCCAAATGACACTGTCCGATATTGGTGATCACGCCGATGTCCGGTCTTGCCACAGAGGCCAAAAGTGCCATTTCCCCGAAATCGCTGATACCCATTTCCAGTACCGCCACTTCATGTTCGGGGCGCAGGGCAAAAATAGTCTGTGAAAGCCCCAGGGCATTGTTGTGATTTTTCTCGGTTTTTAAAACATTGTATTTCTCGGAAAGAACGGCGGCGATCATTTCCTTGGTGCTGGTCTTACCCACGCTTCCCGTGATCCCCACTACTTTAACGCAAAGCTGCTTTCTGTAAAAAGCTGCCAGCTTTCGAATGGCAATAAAAGCATCCTCCACCACAATGCAGGATACCTCGGAAACATCCATCCCTTCCGGCAGATCTTCCTTCGTCACTTCCCGCTCCGTTACGGCACACAGCGCACCTTTTTCATAAATATCCTTTAAAAAGGCATGGCCGTTGGTCCGTTCTCCACGGGTAGCAAAAAACAATCCGTCCTTTTGTATCTTTCGCGAATCAAAGCAGGCATTTTCAATCTCCCGGTCCAGATTTTCTTCCGGCCCGAAGTAAGTCCCGCTAACTGCTTTCGTGATATTCCTCAGTGTACAGTTCTTCATTCTGCTCCTACTCCCACTTCCGTAAGGATACTTCGATCAGCTTGTCGCAAAGAGCGCCAAAGTCATAGCCGATGACAGCTGCTTCCTGCGGAAGCAGAGAGGTCGGGGTCATACCCGGCAGTGTATTGGCTTCCAGCACATAGATCTGTCCGCTTTCATCCATCATCATGTCCACTCTCGTATAAGAGTCGATATGCAATGCATCATAAGCCTTCTTTGCCAAAGTTTGCATCTGCTCACTTTTTTCGGCGGGCAGATCCGCAGGACAGTATTCGTCGGTACTGCCGGCCTGGTATTTATTCTGATAATCGTAAAAGCCCACCTTCGGCACGATCTCGATGACGGGAAGAGGCTCTCCGTCGATGACGCCTACGGAAAACTCCCTACCCTTGATGAACTGCTCCACAATGACCGTATCCTCGTATTTATGGGCTTTCTCGATGGATTCGGTCAGTTCTTTTTCGTCATTTGCCATATATACTCCCACGCTGGATCCGCCGTTGGTAACCTTGACTACCACGGGGAATGCAGGCATCTTGTCCATATCCGGCCTGCTGCCCTTTTCTAAGATGATGCCTCCCGGGGTAGGAATGCCCTGTTCTCTGAACAGCTGCTTGGAAATGCCTTTATCCATGCTGACTGCGGCTCCCAAGGGGTTGGATCCTGTATATTTGATCTCAAACAGATCCAGGGTAGCCTGTACTTTACCGTCTTCACCGTTGGCACCGTGCAGACCCATGAATACGATATCCGCCATCTGACAGATCTGCAGCACGTGGGGGCCAAAGAACCCTTTGCCGCCTCTTTTTTTCTTAATACTCTCGATATCCGGATCTTCTTTGCTGATAGCTGCGATGCGATCATCCCAGCTTACGTTTTTCTCAAAAACCTGATCGTAATCCTCTCCCGGATAGCCCAGGAATACGTCCAAAAGGATCACATTGTGTCCTCTTTCCTTCAGCGCCTGATATACCATCTTTCCGGTCACAAGCGATACGTCTCTTTCCGTACTGGTTCCGCCGGCCAAAACAACGATCTTCATAGTACTATTCCTCTTTTCCTACATAATAAAGGCAAAGCGGCAAGAAGGCCGCTTTGCCTTGGTTTTTCATCTGCCGGGTACTATTATACTTCACCTTTCAGTCATGGTAAAGTCCAAAATCCCCGCACGTTTTATCCGGCCATGTCGATCTGCTGCACCGTACCTACACCTCCGTTTTCATAGAGGAAAATTCCGGTGGATCGGATCTGACCGGTTATATCGCCGCTTGCTCCGTCCCGAAGGGTAAAGTCCGTGGCTGCCTTTTGCAGGCATATGGCCCCTACTCCGGCACTCTTTAACGTATACATGCTGCCCTCTCCCGGGCCTCCCGTCCAGATCACCAGCTTGTCAAATACTCCGTCATTTTCATCGATCCAGCCGTTTCCGTCCTCGTCATAACGGGACAGATCCGAAAAACCGTCTCCCGACCGGGTACCGAACAGCTCCGATCCGTCCGTGATTCTGCCGTCTCCGTTTTGATCCAGCGCCAGAAAACCGCTGCCGGGGGAAAGAGACCGGATCTCTTCCTGATCGCCGTCGCAATCGATATCAAAACTGAAGTGCTGGTCAGGAAGCGTATCCACGGGAAGATCCAGGTTGATCACCAGAGGATCTGTCATAGCCACCTCCCGTGAGAGGGTGGTAAGTCCCGTATACTCCACAAATCTTCTGCTCATGGAAAGATCCAAAGAAAAGTCGATCTGCCTTCCGTCGGAAGTGATGACCCGTCCCTGTGAGGAAAAGGATGTATCTTCCCTTTCCGCAAAAAAGCTTTCCTGCTGCGTGTATCTGTAATTTCGGACATCCGAAGCCGCGTCCTGCCGGGCGCCTTCGGAAAGCCGGATCGCAGATCCTTCCTGCCCTCTTTGCTCCCGCAGGCTTCCGTACAGCCAGCGGATCAGGATCAAAATGCAGGCCTGTCGGATCTGCTCTAGTGCCTGCTGCTCCCGAAGGAGCGTGGTCCTTTCTGATGTTGATGTCTGAAATACAGTCCTTTCGCCGATGGTTTTTTCAGTGTCTGCGGCGGCTTCCTCTTTCGCCTCTCTTGCGGATCTGTCCAAAAAGTCCGAAAAAGACTGCTGTGTTTCTTCCCTTCCCTGGGCGATACCCGATACCGTCAAATAGGCGCTCCGGGTAGTACTCTGCGCTACAGAAGCATAACTTCTGGCGGAATCCATTCCTACAAATGCGGAATCGATTTTCAAACTGTTGCCTCCTTCATATTTAATTGAGCGCTCAATTATAATATCGGAAGCATTTGCCTTTTTCTTAATTCCATACCACGCAGTTCTTGCCGGAATGTTTCCCCCGGTACAGCCTCTGATCGGCGGTCTCGATAAGGGTGCGCACCGTCTCACCCGGAGCATATTCGGATACTCCCAAGGTCAGTGTTACGCTGATGGGATCTTCTCCGTTCTCGATCTGTGTCATGGCCATATCCGAGCAGATCCTCTGGGCCACCGAGCGGGCCGTCTCCATATTGCTGCGAAGCAGGATCAGCATTTCCTCACCGCCCCATCTGCAGACCTTATCCATTTCCCTTACGTTACTCTGCAGCACATTGGCCACTTCCACCAAAACCTCATCACCCTTGGAATGACCGTAGGTGTCATTTACCTTTTTAAAATTGTCAATATCCGCAATGATCAGGCAGAAGGGCTCATCCTCTTCCTGCAACTCCATTTCATCCATGATCTGTTTCAGATGGATATTCATGCTCCGTCTGTTCAAAAGATGGGTCAGAGCATCAAAATTTGCCATCTTTGTAAGGGAGATATTCTCCTCTTCCAGATGATACTGCATAAACCGCACTTCCACGGAAAACAGAAATGCCACGGTGCCCAGAAACAGGAATATGAGGAAGCTGTTAAAGGAAAAGATCACTGACTGTTGCTTTATGCTGAGAGCATCAGCATAGTATGCTCCCCGTTTCAGATAGGAAAAGAGGACCGTAAAATAAGTCAGGATCACAATGAGGGAAAAAGCCAGAGGCACCAGCAGTTTTTTCTTAATATAGGGTAATGTATATCCGATATAGAAGCTCATGGGCACCAGCGCCACGGTATAATTCATGAAGCCCAGAGAAAATCCCAGCATCAAAGATGCCATGGAGGAATGGACCAGAATCTCAACAAATGCGGAAATAAAAATCAGTGTGTATCGTTTCTGATGCTCGATGATGAAAATCAGGAGCAGATAGAATGCAACCACTCCGATATTGTAATAGAACAGGGTTCTGACGCCGACACAGTAAAACATGATCACAAACATAAAGTGCACCAGCGCAAACATCAGGCTGATACCCTGGTATTTTCTGTGTTCATCCATTTCTTTTGTGCCTTGCAGGATCTGTCTGAGTGTATGAATCATAGACACCTCTTTTCTTGCAAAAAACAAAAAGTCCTTTGCAATATTGCAAAGGACTTTTTGTCGTCGGAGTGACAAGATTCGAACTTGCGGCCTCCGCCTCCCTAAGACGGCGCTCTAGCCAAACTGAGCCACACCCCGATTTTTGACTGCCCTTATATAATACTGACTTTCCATCAAAAATGCAAGCATTATTTTATTTATTTTTTATGTATCGAAAAAGCCTTCCCCCGTAACGATGTGAATGAACTGTCTGACCTCGTCCCAGGCCTCCCTGGATTCGGGATATCTGGCCAGTCCCAGCTGAAACACATGGAACATTCCGGGATACACATGCTCCTTTACTTTCACCCCCGCCGATTTGGCTTTTTTTGCCACGGAACGGGTATCGTCCAGGAGCATCTCCAGCTCTCCCACCTGCATCAGCATGGGCGGAAATTGGTTAAACACGCCGAAAACCGGGGAAATATAAGGGGTTGAGGGATCATGATTGATGTAATACCCCTGTTTATACACCATGGTATGATGCGTCCCGCCGAAGATCGGGTCTTTATCATAGTTTTCCGAATAGGAGTCTCCGCTTTTGGTCAGATCCGTCCAGGCGGACATGGTAACAAGCCCCGCCGGCATTTTGATCTTGCGGTCCCGCAGATACATACACAGTGCCAGGGTCAGGCCGCCTCCTGCGGAATCTCCGGAAATGATAATGTGCTTTGGAAGATAGCCCTTTTCCAAAAGACAGCGGTAACTGTCTGCGGCATCTTCGAGAGCCGCCGGATACGGATGCTGGGGTGCCACTCTGTAATCCACCGACAGAACGTCGAATCCTCCGGTGAGTTCATGATAAAAAGCCGCCACCGCCCGATAGGTATTGTGAAGCTTTCCGTAATATCCGCCGCCGTGAAGCTGGAGGATACAGTAGCGCTCCTTCGGGGGCCTGTCGTCTTTCCGGGCTTTTAAAAGCTCTGCTTTGTAAACGCCACGGTCGATGATCTCGCAGCTCAGCTCCGCGGGCACTCTCCATTCCCGTTCGTGTTCGCTGATCAGGTTCTGCAGCTCTCCGTTCAGGCGCATGGGGCCCAAGACCGGAATGTGATTTGCCACTTTTACAATGGATCTTGCGGTTTTGCCGCGAATGCTCACATCATCCCCATCCTGCTCCTTTTCGGGAAATTTTTGCAAAAGGTCCTGATGCAATTGTGCCATGCGGCTCATACGCGGGGATGACTGCCCTGCTGATGCGCCTGTGAAATTTTGTTCTGCCATATCATACCCTGTTTTCAAAAATCATCGAATCTGCTGATTCTGTCATCAGATATGGAATCTTCTTCTCAGCTCCCTTCCCGCATCTCTTCCGCCAAAGAGCATGGTGGCGAAAAAGTACAGGCCTGTGATAAGCGCACTTAAAAGGGGCAGTAAAACGTGCTTCAGGCCGCCGATCATACAGACTGCCAGGATCACCACGGAACAGATCCCCATTAAGAGAAGCAGCAGCATGTAGCTTTGCCATCTGCTCCGGTTCAGCATCATCAAAAAGATCACCAGACCGTCCCCTAAAAGGATGATCCCGGGGATGGCCCATTGCAGCGACCAGCCGTGCATTCCGTTCATGTTGTCGATCACAAGCAAAAGGATCATGGTGGTCAAAAGCTGCAGTCCCACCTTGGCCGCAAAGCCGGAATCATGGGTAACCCAGTAAAGCAGGAACAGATAGGTGTAGCCCAGGCACACGCCTGTGATCAGCGACCAGGGATATCCCTGCCCCGTAAAATAGTTGATGGTCACCATGATCACTTCCGCAACCACAAATAAGAATAAAACCAGTTTCAGTACGAATCTTGTGAGCCTCTGGCGAAGCTGCACATCCGGATAGGGAGCATTTTCCCCAAACAGTTCCCCTACCTTCTGTCTCTCCGGCTCCTCCGTCTCCGCCGTCACCGACTGGCACAGAGGGCAGATCTGATGATCGCCGAACAGATAGATCCCACAATTAGGGCAACTGATCACGTTCCCGGTTTCATGCTCCTGGCTTTTTACCACATCCAGGATCTTCAGATTTTTCTTTTTTTGATTCACTTTCCCCCTCCGGATCAGTCAAACCGATTAGATTCCACCGCCACGGTAACGCCGTCCTGCCGGATCATCCGGAAGAAACATTTTTGGATGGAGACGTCCACAAGGGTGGTGGTAAAGGTGATGATCACCGTATCGTTAAAGCTTACAATGGCCCCTTTCAGGCTCTGGCCTCTGGACATGGCCAGCATGGCATAAAAATGGGAAATATAGTCTTTATAAGGATCCCGCATCTGCACATTTCCCACATTGGTCACAGTGGCAGTTGTGGCATCCGCCGTTGCATAGTACACGCTCCGAATGGCTATATTCTTAATAAAGATGGGGATCGGACGAAGGAAAATATTCTGTTCGTTGGAAACATTATAGGACAAAATGGTGTCCAGATTCTCCTTGGTCACCTGATCCTTCAGGCTTTCCGCCACAATGGCGATGACTTCCTCAAAGGAATATTCCTCTTTTTCCGGCTTAAACTGCGCCATGACCATGGCAAAAAAGTTCTTCATGGTATGGGAATTGTAAAAGCCTCTCAGATCCACGGGAACGCAGCAGCCGATGGGCCGGTCAAGGGGCATTCCCTTGGCATATTCCTTGTAAACGGCATATACAAAGGCTCCCACCAGATACTGGTTTAAGGTCACATTATGCTTTTTTGCCGCGGCTTTCAGCTCTCCCAAAGGGAAGTAGCCGTGGATCACGCCCAACTCACCCTTCGGCAGTTTTTCCCCTTTGATGATCAGGGCTTTTTTGGATTTGTAGGCTTCTGCCCGACTTTTTGGCTTGCGGAAGCTCTTTACGTAGGCATCTTCCATGTCCAGCACAAGTCCCGGAGAAAGCCTGTCCTTTTCTCCCGCAAACACATCGGGATGTGCCAGTCGCAGATACTGATAGGCCAGCTCCCGTAAAAAGACCAGACCGCCGAATCCGTCTGTCAATGCATGGAACACTTCCAGATTGATCCGCTTTTTGTAATAGGTAACCCGGAACATATAGTTGTTATTCCGGCTTTTATTGATATAAGCACCGGGAAAAGAGTTCTCCGGCATAACCTTCGGGGGTTTTTTATCATTTTCCTCGAAATAATACCAGAACAGGCCCATTTTCAGCCGCATGCGAAAGGCCAGAACCTGCGGCAGCACGATATCCTGAGCCTGCTGCAGAAGATCGCCGTCTATCTCCTCCTTCAGCGTAACGGAGATCCGGTAAACATTGCTCATATCCTTGGATGCAATGACCGGAAAGAGAATGGCCGTATTGTCCAGTTTCGTCCAGGCCGGCTGGGATCTTCTGATATGTACTTTTTTTCCCTCTCTGCTAACTTTCATAGTCCTAAGTATACCATAAAAAAAGCCCTGTTTTCAAGCCACGGGCAAAACCCCCGGCAGGTTATACCGGGGGTTTGCACGAGTTGGGTTATTATGAAAATGGGGTTATTTTTCAACCCCGGCGGTCTTTATGATGAACTTCACGTTTCCTTTCTTTCCGTCGGCGATACCGCTGAAGTTGTTATAGCTTGCGCCTGCTTCCTTGACAGCTTTTACCCGGTCAAGAAGAGCCTTCAGATCTCCGTCCAGTACATTGGAGAATTTGTCGATTCCCTTTTCATCCAGGGTCAGGATTCCTTCATACAAAGCGCCTGTGCCTTCTTTCAAGGTTCCGATGCCGTCGCTAAGCTGTGACTCGGCATCCAGAAGCTTTGCACTTCCCTCTGTCAGTTTTCCGGAATTCCGGGAAAGGAGAGCTGCTCCTGCCGAAAGCTTTCCGGCCCCTGCGTTCAGCTGATCCACACCATCTGCCAGCTTTGTGCTGCTGCCGTTCATGGTCTTCAGTCCGCCTTCCAGGGTTCCAAGACCCTTTTCCAGAGATTTGGTACCGTCGAAAAGCCCCATCACTTTATTCCCTTTGGCGTCGGTGTAGCCGTTGATGCCTTTATTTAAGCCTTCTGCGCCCCCTGCCAGCTTGTCTGCTCCTGCGGACAGCTGTGAAACGCCTGCTTTTAACTCTTCCATTTTGGCATTTACTACCGAAAGGGTAGCGCCGGATGCCGTATTGGCTGCTGCCGTTGCCGCTTCCTTTGCTGCATAGGATGCTGCTGCCGCGCCTGCCTTCTGTGCTGCTGCGGTTGCTGCCGCGCTGCCTGCGATCTTGGCGCCTGCGCCTGCTGCTGCCTTGCTGGCACCTTCAATACCTGCTGTAACACCGGCGGTCACTGCCTGTTTTGCCACTGCGGATGTCTGCTCGGATGCTGTTTTTGCTGCGCTTCCTGCCGCACCTGCTACTGCGTTGGCGATGACCCCCTGTACCTGGGCGCTGTTGCCGCTTACGGTGATACCGTTTTGTGCAAACTCCGTAAGGATCTGGGCTACTGCTGCCGCGGTCTGCTCTTTTACACTCTGGGTCACTGCTGCCTGGGCCGCAGCTGCTGCCTCTCCCGCCATTACCCGGGTAGCTGCCTCTGTTGCTGCCTGGGCCGCGCCGCTGCTCTGTACTGCTCCTGCAATGGCTGCCTGGGCACTCTGGTCTGTCATGGCTGCCGTTACCGCACTTGTGATCACGTCCTCTGTTACCGCATCGGTTACTGCCTTTGCCACGCCTTCCTGGCTAACTGCCTGGCTGACTTTTTCATTCACTGCTTTTTCTACCGCACTCTTTTGCTCCGGCGTGGGATCAGTGCTGCTGTTTTTAAGGGTGCTGTCAAGTTTCTTCAGTCCGCCGGAAAGCTCTGCGGCTCCGCTGGAAAGCTGCTTTGCTCCCTGCGCTGCACCTACGGAATCTCCCGTTCCCTTGTATCCGTTTACCAGTGCTTTAGCACCTTTTTTCGCCTCAACAGATCCGTCATGGAGCTGCTTTGCACCTTTTTTCAGCGCCGGCATGGAACCTGCCAGTTTCTCGGTTCCGTCTGCAAGCTGCTTGCTTCCCCGGGCCAGCTGACCTACGCCGTTGGTATATTCGGAAAGGCCGCTGTCGAAGGTCTTCATTCCCTGATAGAACTCTTTGGATTTTTCCTGCAGCGTTCCCACGCCGTCATCCAGCTTGTTACTGCCATCCTTCAGTTTACCTACGCCGTCCGTAAGCTTATCCATTCCTTCGTCGATCTTGTCTGTGTCGATCTTATCCGTATCCAGGGTAAGCTGGTTCATCAGATCGCTGACAACTACGGACATGGTCATACTCAGCTCAAAGTCTTTGGCATCTGCCTCGATCTCCACATAATCGGGTATCTTTTCTTCCTCTTCTTCCAGACTGCTTTTCTCCTCTGTCTGCTCAGCCTTTTCTCCGTCTTCCTCGGAAAGAGCATCTGTCAGCTCGTCAAGGTCCAGATCCAGATCCTTTAAATCCAGTCCTTCCTTCAGTCCCGGGATAGCCATACCTGCTGCGATGGTGTTGTTTCCTTCACTGATCAGCTTTCCGTTTTTGATGGTCACATTGGAAAAATGCTCGTTGGAAAGAACAATACCGGAGAGGACTACGAAGGGCACCTTGATGGTCTCCTCTTTTCCGCCGATCATGGCTTTGGTCTCTTCATGGTCGTCGTAATCGAAACGGATCTTCACATGTCCGCTCTTACCTGCCAGCTCTTCGGGCCGGATCTGCGATCCGTCCAGATAATAGGTCAGCTTCACGCTGACAGGGCACTCTTTGTTGGTGGTTCCCTGATAATAGATATCCTGGCCGTCAGCCTGCCATGTCATATCGGATCCGCTTTGGGAAAAGTTTTCGTTTCCCTTTACATTCTCAATGCCGGTAAGGGAGGAACTGTCATCTATGGTAGCCGATCCGCCTTTATTTTTCAGCCAGTCGGATACCAGCACGTGATCTACTCCGCCGTCAGCATCGGTAAATACATATACGGTTTCCTCTTTATCCACATCAGACCCGCCGCCGGAAATGGCGCCTGCGGATGTCAGTGTGTCCGTCAGGGTCTGATCTGTTTCCTCATATTTCTTTTCCTGCTCTTCCTTCTTTTTTTCAGCCAGTGCCTGATTGGTGAATACCGTTGTCATGAAAAGGGCGCTTGCCGATGCAAGAGCGATGGCTCGTTTTACGTTTGTTATATGAATAATGGATGCGATTTTTTTATTTTTCATCTCACTCTGCCTCCTTCTTTTGAAATCTTTATTGGGCAAATGCTTCCCGATTTGTCTGTTTTGCCTTCTTTTTTCTCATTCCCACTGTAGTGTGCAGGATCAGTCCGTCAAAAATGATCAGCATACTCGGCAGCACCAGTACCACCGTAAACATACTGATGATCGCTCCCCTTGCCATCAAAGTGCAAAGCTGGGAGATCATGTCAATGTTGGAGTACAGACCTACACCGAAGGTGGCTGCAAAAAAGCTCATGGCACTGACAAAAATGGACTGGATGGATGCCTGATGGGCATTTACAACGGCTTCCTTTTTGGAAAGCCCCGAGGTTCTTTCCACTTTGTAGCGGTTGGTCATCAGGATGGCGTAATCCACTGTGGATCCCAACTGGATGGTACCGATGACGATGGAAGCCACAAAGGGCAGTACGGAACCCGTATAATAGGGAAGTCCCATGTTGACAAAGATAGCAAATTCTATGGTTACCACCAGGATCACCGGCAGCAGCGCTGACTTAAATACCACCAGGATGATCACAAAGATCACACCGATGGAAACGGCGCTGACCGTGGCAAAATCGTGATCCGTGATCTTGATCAGGTCTCTGGTACAGGGCGCCTCTCCGATGAGAAGACCGTTGGGATCATACTGCTTTAAGCATTCTTCGATGCGGTCACACTGGGTATTGACTTCGTCGGATGCCACCTCATATTCCGAGGTGATCATCATCAGCTCTCTGCCGCCTTTTCGCAGCTCTTCTGTAAGCTTTTCCGGAAGCATTTCTTCGGGAATGGCCGGTCCTAACAAAGAATCGATCCCCAGCACTGCCTTGACGCCGTCGATCTGTTCGATCTCCTTTGCCATCTGGGATTTTTCCTTGGGACTTAAGGAAGAATCCACCAGCAGCATATGCATGGTATTCATTTCAAAGTTCTCCCCTAAAGCCTCATTAGCCTGAATACTGGGAAGGTCCTCCGGCAGGGAAGCGTCCAGCTTGTAATAAACCTTCGTGCCCCTGTAGCCGATCACCGCCGGTATCCAAAGGATTCCAAAGATAATGGCAATAATGATATAGTGCTTTGCCACAAAGGAAGAGATCCGGAACTGGGGGATCAGGGGTTTATGTCTGGTTTTCTCAATGACCTTATCAAACAGAAGGATCATGGAGGGCAGCACCGTAACGCAGCAAAGCACGCCGATCATAACTCCCTTTGCCATAACGATCCCCAGGTCAAGACCTAAGGTAAAACTCATAAAGCACAGTGCGATGAAGCCTGCCACCGTGGTAACGGAACTTCCGATGACGGAAGTGAAGGTGGCTGAAATGGCATTTGCCATGGCCGTCTCTTTATCGCTGATCTGTTCCTTTTGTTCCTCGTAGCTGTGCCACAGGAAAATGGAATAGTCCATGGTCACGCCAAGCTGCAGCACTGCCGCCAAAGCCTTTGTAATATAAGAGATCTCTCCCAAAAAGACATTGGATCCCAGATTGTATACGATGGCCATACCGATGGACAGCAGGAAAAACAGCGGGATCATGTAAGAATCCATGGTCAGTGACAATACAATGGCGGAAAGCACTACTGCGATCAGCACATATACGGGTGTTTCCTGATCCGAAAGATCCTTTGTATCCGTAACAATGGCTGACATTCCGCTGATAAAGCACTGTCCTGCGGTTTTGATCCGGATCTGACGGATGGCATCCATGGTCTCATCCTCACTGGTTCCCGTATCAAACAGGACGATCATCATGGTCGCATCACCGTTTGTAAAGGCCGTGGACAGACGGTCCGGTAATAACTCCGTGGGGATGGAAATGTCTGCAAAGCTGTCATACCAGATGACTTTTTTCACATGTTCGACTGTTTCGATCTTTTCCTTCAGCCTGGATACTTCCTTAAAAGGCAGGTCCCGGACCACCACCATGGTGAAAGCACCTGTACCGAAATCCTCCTTGAGGATATCCTGTCCTTTCATGGTGTCGATCTCCTTCGGCAGATACGCCAGGACATCATAATTGATCCTGGTGGAAAAATAGCCGATGGCCGACGGAACCAAAAGTACCAGCGCCAGCAAAAAGATCAGCAGCCTTCCTTTTACAATTCCTTTACTCAGTTGTTTCATAACTAACCCATCTCTTTTCTAACTGTGTCTGCCCCTTCTGCTGCCTGTCCGCAAACTGTCCGGGGCGATCGCCTTTGTTCAACTGAGAGTATAGAACTGAAAAAAGAGAAAATGAATGCACAAAAACAAAAAGTGTCTATATAATGGCGACATATTATTAGATATGTCGCCATTATATAGACACTTCAAATATATTATTTATAGTTCAGATACGTTTCGCCCAGCATGTTGCATATATAGTAACGTAGTTCGGGCCGAATCTCTTCACGGCATCAGAAATTCAGCTTGTCATACAGGCTTTGCAAAAGGGCGATATCCTCTCTGCAGCCTCTCACGTCTGTTCCGAAAAATTCCGTTGCCTCCTGACAACTGCAGGTTTTAGACATTGCCTCTCCTCCGGAAGTATAGGTAAAGGTGACAGCGTCCAGGTTGCCGATCACTGCCATACAAAGATATGCCTGACCGGTCATTTTTTCTTCCAGATCCGAAAGTCTCTCTCCCGGAATATCCTCAGTCAGCACGATCTTCCATGTGTAGGGCTGCTGCGCTGTCAAAAGCTCGTTTGTAAAGGGGCCATAGTCCTCCGAAAGATGCAGGGCACTTGCGGTTCGATGGTTGGCGGAAGGATCTCCCATATATGCATGACCGGTTTCGTAAATAGCGGATACATCGCTGCTGATCCGTTTGCCCGCTGCCCAAAGGATACGGTCATTCATTTTTACCATCCTGACCTCGTCCTTTGCCTCCAGATCCACATGAAACTCTTTGCTGCCTACGGGGCTGCCCAGCACTTCATTGATCCGGATCTCCACCACGCCGTCTTTTTCCGTAACCGAGGGCTTTCCTGCCGCATAATGCGCATCACCGATCCTGCCCGCTACAGAAACCTTGTTATGCTCTACCGTCGTCTCCACACTGGCAAGCTCCGCCGGCATCCTGCTGCCGATGACATACAGCCGCAAAAATACGACGGCGCAGATAATAACAGCCGCAGCAGCGATACTTCCCCAAAAAACAGCCTGATTTTTCCTTCTGTTTTTTTTCAGATAATCGATCTCCCCCTGCTGCATGGCTGCAGCCTCCGGACTCTCTTCCGGGTCCTGTCCGCCCTGCATGGCTTCTAAAGCTTTTTTACAGGATTCACACCCATCCAGATGCTCCCGGATCAGCGCATCGCTTTCGCTGCTGGTCAGCCGGTCTATATATGAAGGCATCAGATCCTTTATGACTGCACAAGGTATTTTACTCATTTTTCTGCACTTCCTTTCCCAATTTTTCTTTTCCCCTGTAGAAAGTAACCCGGGCCCAGTTTTCGTTTTTTCCCACCACTTCACCGATCTGGGCAAAGGACAGGTCGCCGAAGATCCTAAGATACATGACCTCCTTGTAAGGCTCCTCCATGGAATGGAGCTTTTTTAAAAGCTCCAGATGCCCCATCCGGCCAAGGGCTTCCGATTCGGCAGACTCGCCGGTCCTGTCTGTTTCATAAAAGTCCTCACAGGCGGGGTGCTTGCGACGATAAGTCAGCAAAACATTTTTCGCGATGGAACACAGCCATGTGGTGATCCTGCAGCTTTGATCAAACCGATCGACGGTGCGGATGGCCTGATAAAAGGTCTCCTGCGTCAGCTCTTCGGCAAGTCCCGGATCCCTTGTCAGGGACAGAAGATATCTGTATACGGTTTTCGCATGTTCGCGATAGATCTCATCCATCGACTGCACTTCCATCACCTCTTTTCTATCAGGTTAATGCAGAAAAATACCCTTTCGTTACAAAAAACTTGAAAAAATTTATTTTTTCATAAAAAAAGTATCACCCGAAGATGATACCCTTTCAGACTATTTTTGTCCATCCCTTACTGCAGCAGGGTCATAACCGCCTGGCTGCTCTGGTTTGCCTGGGAGATCATGGATGTTCCCGCCTGCTCAAAAATACTTGCCGCAGACAGCTTCACTGTTTCCTTTGCCATGTCGGTATCCCGGATCCTGCTTTCTGCTGCGGTGGTATTCTCAACCACATTGTCCAGGTTCTGAATGGTGTGCTCCAGCCTGTTCTGATAAGCACCCATGCGGCTTCTTTCTCCGGCCACATAGGAAAGCGCATTTTTGAAGCTGGTGATGGCACTGCCGGCACCGGCCTGTGTGGTAACATTGGCGCCGTTTATACCCATAAGAGTGGAATTGATGGCGGGAAGCTTCATCTCAATAATATGGTCCGCTTCGGTTCCTGCCTGAATGATCAGGTCGGGAACGCCCTCCGATTCGGTCGCCTGGGATCCGTCAATGGCAATGCCGGGCCGCAGCACGGAATTGTTCTGGTAGGAAGTCAGGGCAGACATATTTCCGGTTTCGTTGTTCTGTCCTCTGTTATCGTAGACCGTCAGTTTTGCCCCGTCTTTTTGAAGCTGTGTGTAATGACTGTTGGGCCGACCATTATCCAGTGCCGTATAAATCCGGTTTACCAGATCTGTCCCGTTTGTGATGCCATTGGTGGAAACATAATATACCCGGTGGTTTCCGCTTTGGGTCATGGCAGGACTGGGGCTGGCATTATCCGTAAAGGCCACGCTGTAATGCTTGTCGCAGGTAGCACAGGTCATGCAAAATCCCTGGCCATTCAGCTCATTGATATTAGATGCGTTGACACCGGAAAAATCGATCACACCGGCCGCATAGGTAGTGGTTCCGTCATTATAAGTGCCTGTCAAATGCCCTGCCTGGAGGGAAGGACTTGCGGACACAATAAAGCCCGGCAAACCTCCCGAAACCACCGCCCCTCCGGTGGACTGGTAAGTTATACCGGCCCTTTGTCCCTGTAAAACAGGGATTTCATTGAAGGTAGTCCGCTCTGCGATCCGATCGATCTCATTGATCAGATGGGAAACCTCCTCCTGAATAGATTCTCTTTCATCATAACTTAAAGTACCGTTTGCCGCCTTTACGCTCAGCTCGGTACATCTGTGGAGCATATCCGATACTTCATTCAGACCGCCGTCGGCGATCTGCACAAGAGAAACACCGTCCTGACAGTTTTCGGAGGCCTGGGTCAATCCCCGGATCTGACGGCGCATCTTTTCCGAAATGGAAAGACCCGCTGCATCATCTGCCGCACGGTTGATCTTATATCCCGTAGAAAGCTTTTCCGTTGCTTTCTTTTTAACATTCGTTGTGTTTTTAACCTGGTTCTGGGCGTTCATCGCCATCAGATTGTGACTGATCACCATAAAGGATCGTCCCCTTTCACACATCCACCATAAAAACAGCTACGATTATTATATCGGCGCAAATCCCGGGATCCTTAACCGGATCAGCCCATATCCTCCGCCAGTTCGTCCACCACATCCTGCAGGGAACGACTGATGATATATTCGTAGATTTCCGCGATCTCTCTGGGGTTGTATGGCATACCCTTATCGATCCAGTACATTACAACAAAGGTCATGGTCTGGGCATAGTACATGGCCACCATATCCGGCGAAAGCCAGCTGTGCTTTAAGGTCTTGGCATCGATCTTTGCCTGGATCTTCTGGCTGATCACATGATAGAGGATATCCTTTACGCACCTTTGGGCGATCTGCTCAAAGGAATTCTGACCGGAGGTTTTCGCCAGTCTGCTGTAAAGCTCCTTTTCCTTCATCAGATTGGAAAAGATCAGGATCACAGCCTCGTCGATCATGTCATTTTCCACCAGGGGTCCGATGGGATTTACGATCTCATCCCGTATGATCTGCTCCATCAGGTCATATTTATCCTGATAGTGATGGTAAAAGGTGGTCCGGATCAAACCGGCCCTGTCTGTGATCTCCCGGATGGTGATCTTTTCCATGGGCTCTTCCAGAGCAAGTTTCTTAAAAGCCTGCTTCAGCTTTTTTTCTGTTTCAGCCCCGCTTTGCATGTTATTGCTGCTCCTTTTGCATTGCGCGGACTTCCTTTACAAAGCTTTTCATGCCTGCCATGGTCTTTTTGCTGACACCGGGCTCCATACGAATGGCATCGTAAATAGCCTGCTTTTCGTCAACACCGCAGGTCAGCACCAGAAATTCGGCAATGATCTCCTGCTTTTTGATCAAATCCTTTGCCTCGGCAAGTCCCTTTTCCGTCAGGCTTAAAACGCCGCCTTTTTCACGGATGATATAACCGTCTTCGATAAAATTGTTCACTGCCCTGCTGACACTGGGTTTGGTATATCCCAGCTCTCTGGCCAGTTCAACGGATCTGACTCTTCCGCCCTGCTTTTTTAACCGATAGATCGTTCCCAGATAGACTTTTCCCGATAATTGCATCGCGATCACCCTCCTATTTTTTCTTTTGTTTCAGGTATTCCTGTTGTATTTTTTCCACACTCTCCAAAGAAAGCGGGTATTTATATTCCTTTAAGATCTGCTGGGCAGTGTAGCCGTGGTCCGTCAGATGACGGATGGCTCCGCCATAGGCAAAATCTCTGGTGAAATTCTGAAGAGATTCCTCAAATTGTCCCATGTTCTTCTCCGCTTCTTTTCTGCCGGTATCTGCCATGCCGGTACATATCCCATGATTTTCACTGCCCGGCTTGCGTTGCTGTCATTCATCACAAATAGCTGCCCGGATCTCTTCCAATTCCTCCTGGGAAGGCTTGCCCGGCTTCCAGCCGATTTTCTGACCGTCCTCTTTAAATCTGGGGATCAGATGCAGATGGAAGTGGAACACCGTCTGGCCTGCACACTCTCCGTTGTTCTGTACCAGATTAAAACCGTCTGCTCCCAGTTTTTCCTTCATTTGGGCGCCCAGCTTTTTCGCCAGTTTCATGGCTTCTGCCGCAGTCTCTTCCGGCAGGGCAAACAGATCGGCATAATGATCCTTGGGCAGAATCAGGGCATGACCCTTTGTGGCAGGTCCCAGATCCAGGATCACACGGAATCTTTCATCTTCATAAATAGTCTTTGAAGGAATCTCTCCGTTTGCGATCTTGCAAAAAATACAGTTATCATCTCTCATCTTTGTGCTCCTCTCTTTTTGCCGCTGCGGCTGTTTTATATCGTTTTTCGTCACTCTTTTTCAAACGAAAAAACTTCATCCAGGATCCGGAAGGTGGCAAAATCCCCCTTCATCTTCATGGCTCCTGTCATAAACGCCTTTTGAAAGGTCTGATTGCCGGCGATCACGTCATCTAAGATCTTTTTTTCAAGCCGAATCTCCACATCGGACTTGCCCCCTGCCTGGGTAAATACCGTAAGTCCGGAAGGCTCTATATGAAGCTGCAAAACTCTGGAATCCTCCGGTTCGATATACAGGGTAAAAACTCCTCTTCCGCCGGGCTTTGGATGGTAGGCCCTCTGGAAATGCAGGGTATAATCGGAAAAATCGCTGCCGGGAGATTTCATTTTTCTCTCTCCCAGCTTGCCGCCGAAAATCTCTGTCAGCTGCTTTAGATCCTCTTTTTGTTTTTGCACATAGCTTTCGTCGGAAGCATATCTGGAAAGCTGCTCCGTTTCCTGGGGTGTCAGATTCATTCCCTGATGAATGGCCACCGTCTGCTTCACAGCCTGGTTGCTGGCAGGGAAGGATTTCATTTTCTGATTGATGGTGCGGTACATGTTTTCCGCTTTCTTTTCAATGAGCCGCTGGTATTCCACATTGTGCTCCAAAACAGCCGTATCCTTAATGTATCCACACATACCGCTGCAGGGAAGGCCCCCTAAGATCTCCCAGGCGCTGGATAAAAACAGCTTGCACTCCCGTTCGCCGTAGGTGGTACTCATGACCACCGGACACATATAGATCTGGCTGATCTTGTCCTTGTCACCGTAAAGCCAGATGGCATCTAAAAACGTCATCAGATAGCCGCCGATGCCAAACCACTCCACCGTGGTGGCAAGAATGATGCCGTCTGCGGACTTCAGCGTCTGGGGCAGCGTCGTCAGTGCACCCCGAAGCTCATACAGATTAAAACGCTCCACATCCACATGCAGCTCTTCCAGCACAGCCTGCATTTTGTCCAGTACCACATTGGTGGGGTCATCCACCAGGCCTCTTCCGCCGTAATAAATATTGATCTTCATGGGTTATTCCCGCCTTTTCTTTTGACCTTCTTTTTATGATACAAAAGCACTCCCAGTAAAAAGCCTGCGATAAGCCCTCCTACATGGGCGGCATTGTCCACTCCCGTGGAAGTGAAACCGAAATACAACGTATAAGCGATCAGGAACAGCATCTTCTTTGTTGTCAGCGTTTCCAGTCTGCCGTTATTCCTGATGATGATATAGGCCGTCATTCCCACAACGGCAAAAATGGCTCCGCTGGCGCCGATGGAACCGATATCGTTTCCGCTCAGATACGAAATGTACATGGAGGTACAGTCCGCCAGCATTCCGCCGATAAAGTAAGCGATGGCATACTTTAAATGCCCCAATGCCCGCTCTGCCTGATCTCCGATCAAAAGCAGCATCAGCATATTTCCCGTAAGATGGGTGGCATCCGCATGTAAAAATACGGATGTGATCATGCGATACCACTGACCGTCCAGCACCAGCCTGTATCGAAGGTCTCCCCATTCATACATGGCACGGGGAAACAGGATACAAAGCGCAAATCCCAAAAGATTCAGGATCAAAAGCCCGTGATTGATATAAGGGCGCTGACCAATGCTCCGGTAGCAAAGCTTTCCTCCCGGCTCATATTCAAGGGGCGGCTCCGTATAGCGCAAAGGCGCATCGGGCCTTGCTACCACAGCTGTGAGCATATCCCGCATGCCGTAGAAGTTCTCCACGGAGTCCTCGGTAAGGATCAGCCTGCCGATGCTTTTATCCACCAGCCAGCACAGATCATCTCCCCGGGCCCGCAAAAGCCCCTGCTGAATCTGCCGGGTAAACAGGATCGTGATCAGATGCACCTGATCCAGGCCGGCGTCCATAAAGCGCCATTTGATCTTCTCCGCCTGATCTTTGTGATAGGATAAAGGGCTTCCCGGATTTACATCTGCGTCATACAACACCACACAGGTTACAAAGGCCGGCTCCGTTAAGAAAAATACCTCTATATCCTCTGCATCATAATACAGTTTTTTATATTTCATCAGGCGGTATTGCTCTTCCACCACCTGAATCATCCGATCCTCCATGCCTATCTCCCAAGCGATTTCTTATGAGTCTAATGTTAGCATAAGCTAACAAATTTCACAAGTGGAAGCGGGTTTTTTCAGCAGGGAAAACGCTGCCCCTGCAATGCCGGCAAGAAGGAAGATCAGACCGCCGATGCCATCCCTTCCCGCCAGCAAAAGAGATACCGTTACGGGATGGATCCGCAGGACTCGCAGCACCAGAAGCCCAGCGCCTGTAAGAGAAAGCAGTAAGAAGAGAAAAAACAGGATCAGATTCCCTTTTCCGCCTTTCTCCTGCCGGTCCTCATGATCCTCTGCACTTCTTTCTCTCTGTATATTCTCTGCTCCCGACGCCTCAACTCTCTTATCCTGTCTGTCAGTCACCATCCCCGCCACGTCTTCTGACTGCATGTCTTCGGATATACTGTTGCCCAGCACCTTTTCCAAAAGAGATCGCAGATCTCCCTGCTTTGCGGCTGCCAGTTTGTATAGTTGGTAGGCATAAACCACTGCATCTTCATCATCGTGATCAATGAGAGAAAGCAGCTCCTGGGTCCATCTGTAAAAGGCCTCCTTCGGATCATCCTCCGACCGCTCAAACCGGTAGCAGAAACTGAAACGGTCTCCGTCCGTATAGATCCGCGGGCAGGAAAAATCCAGGTCCCGGGCCATCAGACAATAATCTCCAAGCACATCACACAAACCATACAAGTCACAAAGAAGCCTTTGAAAGACCGCTCCCTTCAAAGGCTTGGTTTCTCCCAGGCTTTGAAGCGACTGCAGAGATCCAATATGGTAATACAGATTTCTCTCCCCGTTAAAAATCCTGATCTGGGGCTGCAGGATCCCTTCGATCCTGTTTTCACTTAGCATACGGAGGGCAAAATCATCCTCCTGCACGCTCCCCTGCGGCAGCGTGCAGACCAGATAACATCCGTCCGGTTGATATTTCATCATATCCCTACTCCTTTTTTCCTTTCTTTTTTGCTATCTTTTTCATCCGAAGCACAGCTGCCGGATCCAGTCTTTGTATAGTTTCTTTGGCTTCAAAGGAAAGCTTTCTTTTTCCTCCGGGGATAAAGAAGGCATTCACCTCCTGGCTCAGACTGCTGCAAACCCGCACATTTATCAAAGATGCTTTCACTTCCTGTCTGCTGCCGACCACCATGGGAAAATGTCCCCCCTCCTCCTTCAAATATGTGCCGATCCTGCTTTCGATGGTGGCGCTGTTTTCATGTTCCATTCCCGCCGCCATAACCGCTGCCTGCCCACAGGCAGACTGGGCCGCTGCCCTGTTATACAAAAAGACGGCGGCATATACGGTAAAAAAGATCACCCCTAAAAGAAGGGGCACCACCAGGGCTGCTTCCACAGTAGAACTGCCCTTCATGCTTCTTTTTTTTCCTTTTGCTTTTTGCCTTGTCTGATCCTGCATTCTGTCCTCCTTTTTCTATATCATCCTGCCGGCATCTCAGTCTTCCCCGGGTTATTGCCTTCCAAATCCTTATCGCCGTCACTGTGGGCTGCAACACCTTTATTTACAATTTCATAGTGCCAACAGAGCCATATAAGAAATCAATACAAAGGGCACCAGCGGAAGCCTGCTTTTCTGATCCGCCCTGCCCATGATCAGCAGTACCGTTCCCGTGATTCCCGCTGCAAAGCAGGAGAGAAACAAAAGCAGCACAACCTGAAAAATTCCTAAATACAGCCCTAACACCGCAAATATAAGACCATCTCCGAAGCTGACTGCTCCCCGGGTGAGGCGGGATAAAAGCAACAGCAGCGCGCCTATGGCTGCCCCTGCAATAAGGCTTTCCAAGGATTCTTTCAGAAAAAAACTTCTGAGAGAACTAACCGACGCCAGAACTATACCTGTCAGGCCAAACAGGATCACCGATAAAAGACTGATCTGTTTTCTTTTCAGATCCGTCACCGTATTCCACCCCAGCATAGGCAATAAAAACAGAGCGCTCATCCGCAGTCCCTGCATGGCCTTCTTCCTCCTATTTGTGATATGGGGATCCTGGTCACGGACCGCTTTAAGTCCGGGCAGTCTGCCATGGTGTGATACCGGTTCCCGTAATCCGTGATATAAACATTGTTCCCATCGCTGTTGGGAGATACTTTTTTGCAGTAAGGGCATGCCCTGTATTTGCTGCCGTCCAGATTCCTTTCCTTTGAAACATTGTCCCTGGTCACCGTAGTAACCGAAACATTCAGATGCTTGCAGCTTCTTTGCCGGTGATAAACCTCGCTGTCCTGCGTTACATAAACGTACTCTTCCTCTCCCCTGTTCCATGAAAGATCATTTCCGGAATAGCCGTTAAATGCATGAACCGCAACATGGTTTTCCAACACCAGCATCTTTTGAAAGTACCGGGGCGTTCCCATGGAAGTGACGGGATAGACGAGGCTGAGCCGAATCATATCATCTTCCCCTGCCCCTGCCGAAGCTACCGCCAGATCCCGGGCCGTCGAATACAGTTTCATTTCCGTATGCATATAGGTTCTCAGCATATCCATAACGGAGATCAGGCTGATACAGAAAAACAAAAACAGGGGTGCCACCATGGCAGCTTCCACAGTCAGAGAGCCGCTTCGCGCAGATGGGGATATCCTTTCGATGCCGGTTTTTGTTGTGTTGGCAATGGACTCAGGAAGAATGTTTTTTCCTTTCTTATGGTTTTGGAGAAAATATAAGAGTGTGTGTGAATAAACCATACCGACCTCCCAAAAGGATATCCCCATCCGGCGAAACCGCTCCCGAACTGTTCCATGTGTTTCATTACGGATCTGTGCACCGTTATCGTGTTGCATGCCTGTCAGTCGCTGCTATCAACCGTCGTAAGAAAAATTGCGCCGGACCGTTTTGCTGCCGCCTTTTCTGCCGGTGACCAGCGCCTCCACCGTCAGATACTCCATACAATCAGACAGGAAAAAGCCATAGTCTCCGGAGTTTTTTCTGACATCCAGTTCTGCCAGGTCCATCATCCTGTTAAGCTTTGTCTGTTTTCCTTCCATGCTGAGAAACAATAGAAGATATTCCTCATATCCCAGTTCTCCTCTGCTGATCCTCGCAAGACCGCTGCGGTCGGTTTCCTCCTGTGGCGGAAGCTCCCCGCCGGCATCTCCAAGCAGCCCTGACAAAGAGCAGTGCCAGTCCTGGGATGTCTTTAAGATCTTTACGCTGCGGCCTGCTAAAAGACAGCGTACGTCCCATACACTTTCTGCCCAGGCCCAGGCAAATAAAAGAGATATCTTTATGGGCTCTGTCAGGACCGGCAAACCCGCTGCCGTAGCGATGGATGCAGCCAGTGCTTCCGCCTCACCCATTTTTGCCGCATCGGAAAAAAGATAGACCACATTAGCCGTTTCCCGCAGTGCCAGCAGCTTTGTCACCACAGCCTTCAGATTGTCCACGTCGTTATCCTTTCCTTCCAGAATATATTCCATCTGGTATTGCAAAACTCCGGTCTCCTTGGGCTGGCGGAAGCTCCCGCAATGCTCCCGCAGATACAGGCAAAACCACAAACCGTCCGCAGTGGTGGAATGCTTTCTGCCGCAAAGTCCGTTTCCATCCGAATGGTTCATGGCAGAGGATAGCTGCGTCCCCGCCCTGATTCCGCTATAAGACAGAGCAGAAGCGTCCGTCACCAGATTCAGTACCCCTAAGGATCTGGATGCATTTACGGAATCTGCAGGATTGTCAAACTCCACAGGCTTTGTCACCGGATTACCGTTTTCATCCACCTCTCCTGTGGGCACCCCCTCTTCTTTCAGCTCATCCAGCCGCCTTTGATTCTGCTCTCTTTCACTTGTCACATCTCTGGTAAAAAGATCGTTTTCGTTTGCAATGGCTAACTCTTCTTCCAGTTCCCGCAGATAGGAGACCCCGTAGGTTTGCTTCATAAACTCCGCTGCCTGTCTGTAAAAAATCTCCCCCTTTTCATCCGTGGCATAGGAACACTCTTTGATCTGCAGATCGGAAAGCTCCGTCTGCAGAAGATCCGTTCCGATCCCTGCTTTCACTTTTCCTTTGCTGAGATTTTCCTCTATGTAATAGGCAAGTCTCTGTTTCATTTGATCCCCTGCCCGGTCTTTTCCGTACGAAGTATCGACAAACAACAGATCATATTCCTCAAAGAGTTCTCTGTTATATTCCGCGAATACGGAATACACTCCAAGATCCACGCCGCAGCTTGCCACCAGCTCCACTGCCCTGCTTCTTGCTTCTGAGATAAGAAAGACAAAAAGTGAAAGCAGAACCGTCAGCGTCAATGCCATATATACGGTAATGGCTCCTTCTCTTTTTTGTTCCAATCCCTGTTGCATGTCTTTACTCCGTTCTTGCTTATCATCCGATTTACAATCGATTCTTTCCGATACTGCCTGCACTTGCTAATTGTTTACTTGTTTCTTTTTTGTTTGATAAACCTTCAGACTTTGTTGCTTTCAGATGTGATCTTTTTGAAGATGTTGTTTACCAGATCTGTTAGCTGTTTTTTGAAGATCAGGACTAACGAAATCAACACGACAAGGATTAAAATGATCTCCACCGTGCCGATCCCTTCTTCGTCCATCCAAAGTGCACGCAATTCGTTCATGTTTTCACCTCCTTTTGACTACGGGCCGACCGGAATACCGGCCGGCAAGCCGGCTCCGTTTTTCTTATTGTTTGATACAGCATACGCTGCGCCGTCTTTCTGCTTAAAAGGATAAAAATGCGGGCAAAATGATCACCGCCATAACCACTCCCAGCATGAGGATCATGGGGAAAAGAAGCTTTGTTCCCGCCTCTTCTCCCTTCTTTCTGGCCAGATTCCTCCGGATCTCAAAGGCCCTGCCGGCCTCTTCCTCCAAAAGCTTTTTCAGATCGGTATTGCCCTTTTTCAGATGGCTGATCAAGAGACCTGAAAACTTGATATAGCAGGGTGTTGCCAGTCTGTGTCCAAACTGCTCTAAGGCGGTCTGTTCCAGAATCCCGTTATGCAGATCCCTGACTAAAACACGGATCTGCTCTTTCAGATCCTCCTGCAGATCGTCCCTCTCCAGCCTTTCGAAAATCCTCCTGATGCTCATACCCGCTCCGTACAAAAGAACGAATTTCTCCACAAAGGCGGGATACTCCCCGTCCGTTCTCTTTTTCCGCTTCTGCAGCCTGTTTTCAAGATCCTTATCCTGAAGACAAAAGAGCAGCGGGATCAAAAGACAAAAGACCGGAAACAGACAGGCCGGCGTCCCTTCCCCCCGAATGCTGTAGGATACTTTTTTCCCGAACAGCTCCCCGGGCAGGCGAAAGGTCTCTGCTTCTGCCTGGGCCTCGTCGCTTTCATTCAGGATCCGCTCCGTCTCCCGCTGCAGGGCTTCTTCTCCGGTAAAAGTTGCCGGCTGCAGCACTACGGGAAAGCTTATGGACCGTTCATATTCCCGAAAGGTCAGATCCGCCGTCAGCGTCACCGCCGTGCTTTCCTGTATTTCCGTGTTATGCACGCTTCCGTCACTGTCGATGAGCGCATAATCACTGCTGAGCCAGTCGATGGAAAAGGGATATCTCTCATATCCGTTTGTAAGGCTCAGCTTACTTTTTACCCGGGAAAGGTCAGTATTGTCCCCCAGGATCAGCCCGGGGAGCTTTTCTTCCAGCTCATCGGCCAGGTCGTCCAGCTCTTTTTCGGGATACCGCTGTGAAAGCAGGGTATGCTGAAGACTTCTGCTTTCTTCCGTGTCAGGATCCGTGATCACCAGCTCCACTGTCTGATCATCCGAAAGATATCCTCCCCGCTTCAGACTTCCCTGCTGCAAAATACTGTCCCGCTCCGTCACAAAGCTGAGGACTGTAGTCAGATAACAGCCTGCGGTAAAGATCAGGATCATCTTTCCGATCTTTTCACCATAGTATTCCCTGCATTTGGCCCTTATATCCGTAGCCGGATACAGGTCCTTTAATATATGTTTTGTCCTTTGGGATTCTACCTTCTGAAAGCAGGGCTTTTCCTCCAGATAGATACCCATCCTGAAAAGCAGCCCGCTGACAAAGGATTCCTGCTTCGGACAGTCTGTCTTTCTGCTCTTTATAAGCAAAACCAAAAGGATCATCGTCCAGACAGCCGACAGGATCCCCATTCCCATACTTGGTCTCATACGTTCTGTTCCTACCATTCAATATCCATGATTTTTTCCGACCATAAAAATGCCGCCAGATATGCTCCCAGACAAAGAGTCATGATCACAATCCCTGCCACATTTCCGTAAAGCGGATCAAAGTAACCGGGGCTGGTAACACCGATGTATAAAATGATCACTATGGGTACCAGATCCATGATCCGCTGCTCAAACTTTTTTGCCGCAAACAGCAGGGCGATCTGTTCGTTTTCCGTCATCTTCAAAGCGATCCTCTGGGCCGAATCTCCTATGATGGCCGGCAGATTGCCGCCGGCCTTTTTTGCCACGGCAAAAACTTCCGCAAAATCCCGGATCTCCCGCAGGCCGCTCCTTTTCCCGAAATCCATAAATAAGGAATCGATAGTATGATTGTTCTGCAGCTTTCCCATCATATCCCGGCATTCCTGCATGATCATGTCCTCTTCCCGGTATAAAAAACCCAGCTCTTTATAAGCTTCCCGCAGGGCATTTTCGATAGAGTAGCCAACTTTTAAACTGTTGCTGTAGGACAGGATCAACTCTTTAAACTGCAAAAGCAGCTCCTGCCTTCTCTTTTTTCCCAGCCCGGCAGATTTGCGCTTGATGCAAAAGGGCAGAAGCAAAACTCCCGGTAATCCTGCCAGGGGATTTCCGTAAAACAAAAAGCCGATGAGAACAAACAGTCCCTCATACAAGGCAGCATATCCGGCCTTTTCCAGAGGCCCCATGCGATATGTTTCATAGTCCATCGTTTCTCCTTTCCGGGCTCGCAGCGTCGTTTTTCATCTACGCATCCGGCTGCAGTCCCGCCAGATGCAGTTTTCTTTCATCCTGCAACTTTCCCTGCCTGACCAGTGCTCCCAGCACTCTTCCTTCTTCATCCTCTCCCGTCTCCTCAAAGGAAAACAGCGTTTTCAGCGCGATCTCTCCTGTTTCATCTGTGGTCATTTCCCTGATGGAAAGTACCCTTCTGCTCCGGTCCCGAAGCCTTCCCAAATGGACCAGGATATCGATCCCCGATGCGATCTGTCTGCGGATGGCAGGAAGCGGCAGTTCCACTCCCATCAGTACCATGCTTTCCAGTCTGGCGATCATATCCTCAGCAGAGTTGGCATGTCCCGTGGAAAGGGAGCCGTCGTGCCCTGTATTAAAGGCCTGCAGCATATCCAATGCCTCTGCGCCCCTAACTTCTCCCACAATGATCCGGTCCGGTCGCATACGCAGAGAAGCCCGGATCAGATCCCGTATGGTGATGGGTCTGCACTCTTCCATATTGGCGTTCCTTGTCTCTAACCGGACCAGATTCTCGGCATTTTGTATCTGCAGCTCCGCGGAGTCTTCAATGGTTATGATCCGTTCGGTTTTGGGAATATAATCCGAAAGCACATTCAAAAAAGTAGTCTTTCCGCTTCCCGTTCCGCCGCTGATAAAAATGTTGTATCCGGCAATGACAAGCTTCTTTAAAAACTCCGCTGCCTCCCGGGTGATGGAGCCGAATTGCAAAAGCTGCTCCATGGTGATGGGATGCTCAGGGAACCTTCGTATGGTAAGAATGGGGCCGTTTAGGGCAACAGGCCTTAAAACCACATGCACTCTGCTTCCGTTTTCCAATCTGGCATCCACCACCGGATCCCGTTCATTGACCACCCGGTTGCATCCGGATACGATCTGTCCTATCACATCTTCCAGTTTCTCCCTGGATTCAAAGCGCTCCGGATACCTGGAAAGACTTCCGTTTCTTTCAATAAAGATCCGATCGGGGCCGTTTACCATGATCTCCGTAACCGAAGGATCCTCGATGAGTTCCTGCAAAATATCCAGCTTCCGAATCCCGAAAAACAATTCCCTGCGGAGCTTATCTTTTCCGGAAAGGGAAAGATACCTGTCCCGGCCGGCCAAAAGGATCTCGTCTTCGATCAGCTCCATAACTTTTTCATCCGGCATTTCCTGCTCTGTATCCAGCCGCTGCAAAAGTCTCTGTCTGATCCGCTGTTTTTCTTCTTCGTATCCCTTATCCATTTGAGACTCCGCATCCCTCCTGCAAAATCAATGGCAGAATCTTTTCTTTGATATAGTCCGCCATCTGACTGTGGCACAGCGCCGTAACGCCTTCCGGAAGCCTGGAAAATCCGGGCAAAGCAAGCCTGTTTGTTTTTTCAAAGATCCTGTTATACTCCAGAAATTCCAGCATTTTTTCATACCGGTCAACCTTTGCCATGGCCAACGGATCTCCCACATAGGGGCAAAAGATCATATCGCAGTTTTCCAAAATGGTAAAAATCCCGTTCAGCTCACTCAGATCCAACAGAAGATATTCATATTCCGTCTCCCGTGCGATACGGCTGATCAGCTTCCAGAATCCCTCCGGCTGCACCTCCTCCAGATCCGGGTAAGCAAATACCGGCGGGATGAATGACAACTCCCCCACCTTTTCTGCCAGAGATTCCAGCCGCCAGGCCAGTCTGGAGTCCTCATTTTTGATGTAAAACAAAAGCTCTGTCAGACCCTTGGAAAACTCCCTTTGCATCAGATATTCCATGCCGGAATAGGGCTCGAAGTTCAGATACAGGCTCTTATGTTCCTTTGCCAGAATCTGGCCCAGTGTCAGGGCCAGACTGCTTTGCAAAAGGGGCCGCACCGGGGAATAAAAAGCGATGATCTTTGCTCTGTGCTCTCCTCCTGCCGGGCCGGCAAACTCCGAAAAATCCTCATCTTCCAAAAGAAGCCGAAGGATCTGTTTTTGCAGGGCGCCGGCGCTTTGATATTTGAAAATTCCCTCTCCCCGGCGTTCCTCAGTCAGGTACACAACTTTTTTTGTAAGGGAAAGAAGCTTCTCTGTGTCAAAAGCACTCAGAAGGCTTTCTCCGATCAGCGTCAGAGAACTCTCCCTGACCTCAGGGCTTTCCAGGAGTTTTTCCACATCATCATAGGCATATACATCGATTCCCGCCCGGGACAACATCCCCGAAAGATTCCTTTGCAGAAGGCTTACAAAATCCGCCTGTCTGTCACAGATCAAAACCTTTTTCTTCATGTTCAGTCTCCTTGTTAAATCGTTCCTTTTGCCGGATCAGAAAAAATCCAGCTGCACAAGGCTCCCCGCAAAAAACTGCGTTATCATTCCCAGAAAAATAGGCAGCGAAAAATGAATTTTGTGCATTCCGTTTTGTTCTTTGGGTTGATAATGCTTCGGAAAAACCTTTGATACGGCCAAGCCTGCCAGAGAAATAGCAGCGCCGATAAACAGCGCATAGAGCAGGCCGTTGATACTGCTTTCAAAACCTGCCAGAAGCGTACATACGCTCAGAAGTTTTACATCCCCTCCACCAAATGCATGCAGTCTCCAGAGAGGGATCAAAAGAAACAACATCCCCACTGACAGCAGCAGGCGAAGGACTATACATACCATTAATTTCCGGATCCCCGTGCCTGCTGCCATCCCACCGGCAAGGATCTGTAAGATCCCGAGACTCCATCCCAGTAGAATCAGTCTGTTGGGGATTTTGTAGGTGGCAAAGTCATACAGAGTCGCAACAAAGAGGATCGCGCTCAAAAGCAACAATATTCAGTTTTCCTCCTTTCCTCTGTAAAATGTTTTGTTTGGAATTTCATCAAATCAGAAATTGAATGTTTGAATGTTTGTCAGAATAATTGAATTAATAGCCTGTCGATTTGATGTAAGCGCATTATAGAAAAAAATTGCGCCCCTGTAAAGTGGCTTTTGTAAGATTCTTTCTTTTTGTGAAAAATGACGAAAAACAAAGAAAATCTCCCGTTCCAAACCCTTTCAAGGCCCATAAACGGGAGATTTTTACATGTCAAAAATTTTTGAGGCACTCAGTGTCTCTACATATATGCGGGGTTTCCTGTCTCAAATCTCATTATTGACCGGACAATTCTTCTAAAACATACGGCAACATATAGATCGGTTTATAGATCAGCTGCTTCATATGCCCAACATCTTTCTGTGAAAAAAGGTATTCCCTGTTCACTTTCTTAGAATACTTTTTGCAAAAGGCGGATATGGATTTATGTGTATTTACATTGGACGATTTGATTTCCATTGGTACGATCTTAGCATTAGATGCTATCAAAAAATCGACCTCATAAAAATGGACATCATCTTCCTTTTTCCATGTATGGTAAAAAAGCCTGTTTCCTCCCGCGGCAATCATCTGCGCAGCAGCATTCTCGTAAAGATATCCAAGATTGGCATCCAGCTTATCTGAAAGAAGCTTACTGTATATCTTTGTATGTATTTTATCCACAGAATTAAAAAGCAACGTAGTAAATAATCCCGTATCCGACAAATAAAGCTTGTATGACTCATCATCAGCAGTAACTCCAAGGGATACATCCGGATCTGTAACATTATAGGATATCAGCACCGTCTTTGAATCCAGAAGTTCTGAAAAGATCTCTTTATCCTTATTCGTCGTTCTCTTTCCTGTTGCATTGGATATGACATATCTCTTTTTATTTGCGGCAAGCTGGTTTGGAATTGAACTATACATCTTTGATAAGCGTCCGCTCGGATCTATCTTATAAAAATCCTCTTCATAAAGCTTCAATATCGTTCGTTTTACCTTGTCAATCTCTTCAAAATTCTTGCCATTGACATACGCTTCTACAGCCTGGGGCATTCCTCCTACAGCCATATAGATCCGGAAATCCCGCATAAGCTTTCTGTTAAGACTATCACCGACAGGCTTGTTCGTCTGATACAACTGTCGAAGCACATTGTAAGTATCGTTTCCCGTTGCCCATAAAAATTCTTCATAGTCCATTGGGTATACTTGAATAAAATGCTCTTCAGACGGTATCACAATATCTTTCACATTCTTTTTAATGCTTATCAAAGAACCTGTCTCAATGTAGCTGTAACGTCCATCCGCCACAAGATATTTGATTGCCTGTCTGACACGCGGAGCTTTCTGAATTTCGTCAAATATGATGACAGATTCTCCCTGATACAACGTTACCCCTATTACAGTCTGAAGTCTTAAAAAGAACACATCCAGAGATGCTATATCATCAAAAACTTCCAGTATCTCCTGTTTAACGTTTGCGAAATCGACTTTTATATAAGACCGAAAATTGTTCCTGGCAAATTCCTCTGCAACGGTTGACTTACCGACACGCCGCGCACCTTCCAGCATGGCAGCATAATTCTCGGAATATTTCTCCTTCCACTCTGTCAGAGCGTCATAAACCTTTCTTTTGAACATAAAACTGCCTCCTTTTGCACCTATAATAGCATTACGAGCAGTTTTTTACAACACACAAATCACGCTTTGGAGCAGTTTTTTACAACACATAAACCATGCTTTGGAGCAGTTTTTTACAACACGCTTAACATGCATGCCAAATAAAAAATCTCCCGCTTCGGACCGTTCCAAGGCCCATAAACGGGAGATTTTTACATGTCAAAAATTTTTGAGGCGCTCTGCATCTCTACATATATGCGAATTCTTTTCTCAGGCGAAGAATCCCCTGTTGCCCGCTCCTTCGTCCATGCTTTCTGTCAGGGCTTCCTTTCCGTAGGTCAGGCCTGCATATACTTTCTGGCTGTTGTCCATAACCGGACCGCTTGTATCATTTTCGCTGTCTTTGCTGTAGGTCTCAAACAGAGATTTCATAAGGCGAAGGGGATCGCTCAAAAGCTCCGGATCATGATTTGCCCGGATCAGTCCCATTCTGGCACTGACATACAGATAAACACGATAGATGCTGTCTGCCAGATCATTTTCTTCCTGTAAGGATCCGATCAGCTGATTGAGGGCTTCCTGCGCCTTATCCAGCTGCATGGAAAAGGTTGGAATGTCCTTTTTCGCAAGGGCTTCCAGTGCCTCATCGGAAAAGTCGAAAAACAGTTCATACAGGATCACAACGAGTTTGCTTGCATTTGCCTGGGTGATCCGCCTGGTGTACTCCTGTTTTTTTTCATCTGTCATGGTGGTCTCCTTTCCCTTGTGATTTATGGGTTTTTCCTCATCTTTGTTCGCTTGGCTGCATTTATACAGTAATGATACCACGGATTGCTCCGTTTCTTCGAAACTCCCGCAATCCTGCAAAGATTCGGAAATCGCCCTTCGGGCTTTTTTCCTCATCTTTGTTCAACCGCCAAGGTCAAGTACTTTCTCATGCAAGCATGGAAAGCCCTTGACTTTGGCGGTCTAGTATCATTGTAGAAGTTGTAGCATCTCACTAGGTCTTTGGTTGGCCTGCGTGAGGATGGAGATGCCGGCCTGGTTGAGTACCTGCTGGTTGCTGTACTCTGTCATTTCTTCTGCCATATCCGTATCAAGCAGTCTGGAGAAAGCTCCTGTCATCTTTTCAATGGTCACATCCGTGATGCTCTCGGTGTGCTCAAGTCTGTTCTCATACGCTCCGATCCTGGCTCTTACGGTGGAGATGTAAGCATTTGCCTGTTTGGTCAGTTCGATGGCGCGGCTGGCACCCTCCTGGGTACTTACATCGATGTCCGTAAGGGACATGGAGTCCAGTGATACCTCCATGATGCGGATGGGCAGCACCTGTCCTTCGTTGGAGCCGATCTGAATTCTCATGGCGCCCATTCCGGTCATATCCAGATTCACCTGACCTGTGGTTGCCGTATCTTTATCCAGGGTAAAATTGATCTCAAACTCATTGGATCCTTTGATGGTCACTTTATTGCCGCTATAGGAAATCTTTGCTCCCTGCGGGAAATCCTGTGCATAATCGTCGGTGGGATCAGCAGCAAGAAGGCTGACGCATCCGTCTGTAAGATCCAGGTTGCCGTCTGCATCCGTAGGAAGAGAATTGATCTGCAGGGAATATTTGCCCACAGGCACTTCGTCGGAATAGTATTTCACATATACGCCTTTTTGATCTGCATAGGCCTTCAGATCACAGTCGCCGTTCAGAAGCTTTTTGCCGTTGAATTCGGTTTCATTGGCCATTCTCTCGATCTCGCTTTTCAGCTGGGATACCTCTGCCTGAAGAGCCACTCTGTCTTCATCGGTCTTTACGCCGGTGGCTGCCGATACCGCAAGCTCATTCAGTCTCTGTACCATGGACTGGATCTCCGTCATAGCACCTTCTGCCGTATTTACTACGGATATTGCATTGCTGGCATTCTGTCTGGCTTCTCCCAGGCCCTTGATCTGGGCACTCATTCTTTTTCCGATAGCAATACCGGAGGGATTCTCTCTGGCGTGATTTACCTTATATCCCGTGGTAAGCCTTTCGGAAGAAACATTGAATTTACTTTCTGTCTGGGAAAGTGCTGCGTTTGCGATAACTGCGGATTCATTGTATCTGATTCTCATATGATCATCCTTTCCTGTCTTTGCTGCAAAACCGGTGTTGTATCAGTTTATGCTTCTGAGAGATTCGATCAAAAGTCCCGATGCGCTGTACAGTTCCTTCGGGCTGCCTTCCGATCCTCCTCGGGCCGGTTCTATGCCCGGAGTCAGATTTTCACTGTATATAATACTAATATCGGACCGTTTCCCTGTTTTCGCAAGATATTTTCCCTTAAATTCTTCCGTTTTATCCCGCAGGCTTTCGGAAAGGTCTTTGTCATTGGTTCCGATGATACCGGATAATACATCATCTTTGATCCGGAAGGACACCTGGATCAGGCGCTTTTCGGAAAGCTCAATCCGTATCTGTGCTCCCGCTTTTGCGGCGTCTCCCTTTTGGAAGCTTACGGAAACCGCTGTCAGCTGTCCGTCGATGACTGCAGGTATCTCGTAGCTTTCTTTTTTGCTCATGCTGTTCATCAGGGAAAGCTGTTTGCTGCAAAGGGTCATGGCTTTGATGTCCAATCTGCTGCCTTCTCCTGCCATCATGCTCTCTTCCAAAAGTCTTCCGGCCTGACCGGTAAAGGAATCGTAGGCACTTTGCAGATCCTTTGCATCTTCCATATGGCTCAGGGGCAGTGCCAGCATCTCGTCCAGCAGATCTTCAGCCGTATCCTCTTCTTTCCGGTTTCTTTCTCCGGACAGTTTTCGGAGCATTCGGAACGCTTCTCCCCGGGAATGGATCATTTTTTCTGCTGCCTGCAGATTGTCTGCACTTGCCGTCAGTCCGCTTTCCAGCAGCAGGGATATGGCATCCTCCGGTGCTTTATAGGCGCTTCGCATCTCAGAAGCCATTTCTTTGGCATATTCTTCCGCGGTTTTGGTCTCTTCGATGACCTGCGCATCAAACAGTTCATCTAATGTATAGGACAGGTCCTCTCCCATTTCGGATAAAAACTGCGGCGTAACATTCTTTGTCAGCTCCGCTGCTTTTTTCTGATAATAGCCAAAAATCTGCTCGGAAATGCTGTTTTCCAAAGAGCCGTTCATGCCGCCGAAGCTGTCATCTACCGTCGCTTCAATACCGCCGCTGTTTATGGTTCTGGCAGCAGTAAGCAGGTTGGACATAGTTAGCTCACTCTTACTTCCCACCACGGCTCCGATGGCTCTTCCATCACCTTTTTTGATCTGATGGAGCAGTCTGTAGATTCCGATAAAGGCATCCTTCTCTTCTTTGGAAATGCCTCCGGTCTGCTCCAGATGGTATAAAAATCTTCCCATCTGCTCTCCCGTTTCTTCTACGGTCAGCTCCTGTCTTTCAAAATATGCATCCAGTTCTTCCACGCTCTCTTCCAGCGGGTTAACTCCGTCCCTGATCATCTGCAGGGTTGCTGCGGGGTTCATTTTTTTCAAAAGTCCCGTTACGGTGGAATCTGCCAGTCTGACGGCTTCCACATTTTCCGTATTGACTTCCATTTTGTTATAAGCCAGGATCCTGACTGCCCTGCGGTTATCCTCCGTTTCGGGAAGTCCCTGTGCCTTCAGCAGCTCGTCTATGTTGGAAAAAGCATCGGTGATCTTATCTCCCAGATCCGCTCTGGGCTGTGTCATCAGTGTTTCGTAACTTTCTCCCGCTTTCTTTAATGTCTCCTGCAGCGGTTTGCCCATTTCGTGAATGCCGGTAAGGCTCAGCTTACCAAAATCATCCTTGATGCCGCCCAGCAGTGCTGCGGGCATGGAAAAAAGCTCCTCCCGCTTTGTCATAGTCTCGGTTAACAGTGCTGCCTGCTCCGGATCAGCCGGCGCAAGATTCCAGGTTCTGTCTGCGGTCTGCTCCATGCTTTCCAGATCCTCTGCCAGAAGCGGCAGTTCCATATCTTCGATGGAGTATCCCAGCTCCAGCAATCTTCTGTTTGCGGAAATGCTCATGGAGAGGCGCACTCTCGAAAGAACATTTTGCGCCTGTGCAAAGGCTTCGCTTTCCCGGATCTGATTTCCGGATGCTACCTTATAATTCGATAGCTCAATCTGCCTTTGGGCATAGGAAAGGGAGCGGATGGTAAAGGACGCGCCGGAGGAAAGCACACTTTCAAGGGCTTCCTCCGAAACAGCTTCCACTTCCTCTTTGATCCGAGCTGCTTCGGAATAGGTGCCTGTGCCGGAAAGGTCCGCATCCTTTGCCTGCTTTCCCTGGGCAACGGCATCTGCCATATATTCGATCACTTTTTCGTGATCCGGCGGGAAGGTGATCTTTTCCAGATTTTGCAGAGAGAGGATGTTCTCCGGTGTCAGGGTAAGATCCCCCCGAAGCAGGAATGCGCAAAGGTTTCTACTGTCCTCATCCACGGTCAGTCCCGCTTCTTCTATGACTTTATCCGCCTGAGATCCAAGTGCTTCTATTTCGTTTTCTCCGGCATTTTTTCCCACATAACCCGCAAGATCATCGGCAAAGTAGCCGCCACCGCCTGCCATTTGGCCGGTTGCGGAGAATCTTGCCAGATACAGATTATCCGGTGTGGGGGCCATTTTATTTTCCAAAAGATACTGCTTCATTCCGTCGGTCATGGCATCGATCCGGTCCAAAGATGCCAGTTGCTCTGCCATATCCTTTACGGTCTGCTCCTCTACGGGAAGGTCTCTTTTTTCCAGAGCCCGGGTGATCCTTGCGGCATCTGCCGCAGAGCCGGTAAGCTCTGCTAACTTTTCAGGATCCAGATTCCCTTCTGCATTAAAGCCTTCGATCACCGTTCCCGAACGGGCCATAACTTCCTTGATGTGATCCATAATGGTTACGGATTCTGCCGGCTCGATCTTTCCCGGCTTCACTCCTTCCCGGGTCATCTTCTGATAATCCTCCGCAGACATGGTATTGGCACATACCAGCATATAGTCCTGGGTCAGGGATGCGTCTGTCTGCGCAGCTTTTTCCAGCTGATCTGCAAAGTCTTCTTTTTCCCTTCCGTAGGCTCCGATGCCTGCGTTTTGTCCGGAAAAATCCACAAAAATACCCCGGCCGGCGCCTGTCGTTTCTGCCTTAGCGGTTTTTTGCGTCTGCATGGTGGCATATCCCGGGCCCTTGGTTTCTTCCGCTTTGTTTTTCTGTATCGCTTCCATATCGATCTTCATAGAGGCTATCCTTTCCGAAACCGTTCTTTTTTGAAGCTGAAAGATTCATCTTATATTTCGTCACAACCGGCGGATTTCTTGAGCGAAAACAGGGATTTTTCTTTTGACTTTCCCCCTGTATGTGATATATTGGAAGAAGTATAGAAAATGGCTGTGAGGGGCTTATATGGATATCATCAGAAAATATTATGAACCGGATCTGAAAAAAGTTATGCGGATCTGGTACGACGGGAATCTGGAAGCGCATGATTTTATTCCCACGGAATACTGGGACCGGAACTTCGGTTACGTATCCCGCCTGATCCCGCGGGCTGAGGTTTACGTTTATGAGATCGACGGCAAGGTTGTGGGGTTTGTAGGCGTGGATGAAGGCTACATCAACGGACTTTTCGTAGACAAGGATTACCGGGGAATGGGGATCGGTACCAGGCTCCTTGCCTATCTGTCCGATTTCTACGATGTGATGGAGCTGCATGTATTCGAGAATAATCTGGGTGCGGTACGATTTTACGAAAACCGTAAATTCATCAAGATCGAAGAGGAAATAAACGAAGATCTGGGAGAAGTGGAATACAAGATGTTCTACAAAAAGCCCAGGGAAGAAGAGTAAGCAACACACAACTTTTTCAAAATAATAAGCCACGGCTGATGCTTCATCACATCAATGCCGTGGCTTTTCTTTTTTCATTTATCAGTCAAGTGCCTGTTTCAGATCATCGATCAGATCCTGTTTATCTTCCAGTCCGCAGGACATACGTACCAGGCCTGCAGGGATCCCGGCTGCTTCAAGCTGCGCATCCGACATCTGTCTGTGGGTGGATGTTGCAGGATTCAGACAGCAGGTTCTGGCGTCTGCCACATGGGTTTCGATGGCTGCCAGTTTCAGTTTTTTCATAAAGGCTTCCGCTGCAGCTCTGCCGCCTTCCAGCTCGAAGGATACTACGCCGCATCCGCCGTTGGGCAGATATTTTTGTCCCAGCTCGTAATACTTGTCCGTAGGAAGTCCACTGTAGCTTACTTTCTTTACCTTGGGGTGATTCTGTAAAAACTCTGCAACGGCCTGTCCGTTTTCCACATGTCTGGGCATTCTTACGTGCAAAGATTCCAGTCCCAGGTTCAGCAAAAATGCATTCTGGGGAGACTGGATGCAGCCAAAGTCTCTCATCAGCTGTGCGGTAGCCTTTGTGATAAAAGCTCCCTCTTTTCCGAACTTCTCTGCATAAGTGATGCCGTGATAGGATTCATCCGGCTGTGTCAGTCCCGGGAATTTATCGGCATGGGCCATCCAGTCGAAGTTGCCGGAATCTACGATGGCACCGCCTACTGCTGCGCCATGTCCGTCCATGTATTTGGTGGTGGAATGGGTAACGATGTCAGCGCCCCACTCAATAGGTCTGCAATTTACCGGTGTGGGGAAGGTGTTGTCCACGATCAGCGGCACGCCGTGGCTGTGGGCAGCCTTGGCAAACTTTTCGATATCAAGAACCGTCAGCGCCGGATTGGCAATGGTCTCTCCGAATACGGCTCTGGTGTTGTCGCGAAATGCAGCATTCAGCTCTTCTTCGGTGCAGTCGGGGGATACAAATGTTACCTCGATGCCCATTTTTCGCATGGTCACATCAATGAGGTTGAAGGTTCCACCGTAGATGGAAGAGGAAGAAACGATGTGACTTCCGTTTTCGCAGATATTAAAGAGGGCAAAAAAGTTAGCAGCCTGTCCGGAACTTGTCAGCATGGCTGCACATCCGCCTTCCAGCTCAGCGATCTTAGCTGCAACATAATCATTGGTGGGATTCTGGAGTCTGGTATAAAAATAACCGCTCGCTTCCAGGTCAAAGAGTTTTCCCATATCCTCGCTGGTGTCGTATTTAAAGGTGGTGGACTGGATAATGGGAATCTGTCTCGGTTCTCCGTTTCCCGGTCTGTAACCGCCCTGTACGCATTTTGTGTTCAATCTGAAATCGCTCATTTTTCTTCTCCCTTTCTTCTGATCATATTTTTACAGGCTTCTTCCGGTAGCTCTGATATTGCTGTCCAGAATCCTGTTAAAACCAAGCCATCCCGTTTCCGCGGTCTGCTCAAAGAGCTCCGTGAAGGTTTCCATTTTCGCATCCGTATTGTCCGCCATATGAAGGGCCATGGCCTCCATCAGGGCAGGTTTTTTCGGGGAACCGAATTCGAATTCGCCGTGATGGGCCAAAATGCAATGCTTCAGTTCGTTCAGAGTAACCGGGGAAAGATTCTCAATGCTGCCCGCTTTTTCGGAGATCATCTCCACACCCATAACAATGTGTCCCAAAAGATTCCCCTCATCCGAATAATCATTCTCCGGAAAAGCCGTGATCTCACGGATCTTTCCGATGTCATGCAGCATGGCCGCTGCCAGCAAAAGATCCCTGTTCAGCGCCGGATAAGCACTGCAATAGTAATCGCAAAGCTTTGTCACCGACAGGGTATGCTCCAAAAGACCGCCTACAAAGCTGTGATGCACGCTTTTTGCTGCGGATGAAAAACAAAATGCCCGGACAAAAGCTTCATCCTCAATAAAAAAGGCTTCCAAAAGCTGCTTGATTCCGGAAGATGTAATGCTGCCGATCAAACCCTTCAGTTCAAAAAACATCTTGTCTCTGTCTTTTTTGCTGACGGGAAGGTAATCCTTGGGGTCATACTCTCCCTCCGCTGCCGGCCGGAGTCTTTTGATATTAAACTGAATTGCTCCCTGGAATACATTGACGTCTCCGCCGATCTCCACATACTGCAGTTTTTCGTATTCGGCGATGCCGGCACTGTTGGGATCCCAGATCTTTCCTTCCACAGATCCTGTCTTATCCTGCAGGATCAGATTCTCATAGGGTTTTCCGTTTTTGGTAACTGCCGCCTGCTTATGCTTACAGAGGTAGATCCCGGAAACCCTGTCTCCCTCTTTGTAGTCACTGATGTATTTCATGTTTTCCTCCGATTCTTTCTTTATTCCGTTTCGCTTAAAAGTACTTCCACGGTTATTTCCACATATTCCACGCCGTTATGACGTTTGAGCTTCACCGTTACCGTCTCATCCGGCAGGGTATTGAGCAGAACGCTGCGCACATCCCTGAAGGAAGAGATCACGTTCTCACCGATGGATACGATGATATCGCCGTTGCGGATACCGGACTGCATAGCGGGAGAGCCGGGATCCACATCCATTACAAAGGCTCCGTAGGGAACACCGGTCTGGTCGTGGACCTGGGTTGTAACGCCGATGCCACGGACACCCAGATATCCCCATCTCTCGTCATTGGACAATTTTTCAATGAGATTTTTCAGCTCAGAGATCCCCACAGCCGAAAGCCCTGTTGTTGCAGTGGCATCCTGACTTTTGCGCACGATGATGCCCATGACTTCTCCGTTTAGATTCAGCAGGGCGCCGCCTGCATTCTCACTTCCCGCAATATCGGTCTGCAGAACGTCATAGGTAGCATCCGTTACTTGCATCTTGGCGCTGTTGGCGGTAATCACCCCGTAGGCGATGGAATTGCTGCTTCCCTGAGGACTTCCCACTGCGATCACAGGTTTTCCCACGATATTGGCAGCAGCGGAACTGCCCAGTGCTGCGATACCGATACCGCTTCTGGTCTTTTCCGGCAGGGAATCCTTTGGCACGGCAAAAACCGCAAGCCCCGTCTGGGGATCAAAACGCTGGATCTTCTGCTCCGTAAAGGTGCCGTCGTAAAAACGGATCGTATAATGACTTCCCTCCTGGGACTGCAGGTCCGCAAGGATCAGATATGCCTGAGAATTGTCGGCAACGATCATGCCGGAATAGCTTTTTTCTTCTTCATAGCTGCCCTGAAGCCAGCTTTCAATCTGGGTGGAAGATACAACGGTCACAAGATAAGGCTTGGCGCTGTCTGCCACTTCACTGAGCATCTCATAGGTGCGGGCATATTCATCCAACCCGGTCTCCTCCTGCTCTTCCTGAATGGCCTCTTCCGTGATCTCCCGAACGATCTCTTCCTTGGCTTCCTCCAAAACAGCCTGCTGCTTGTCCTGTTCCTGTCTGGCCTTGCTTTCCTCCGTCAGGAACTGGTCCACGGGCACCTCTTCTTCGGGGAAGGATACCTTCGTCACCTTTTCCGGATTGATCAGGCCGTTGATCACAGGTTCCAAAAGCAAAAAGGTGGCACAGGCGATGGCGCCGAATACCACAGCCATCACCACGGTAGTAAAGGTCCGTTTGAAGAGCTTGCGCTTATTCACGGGGGCTCTTTTGACGGTTTTTTCGATATAGGGTCTTTCGGCCTTCCGGCTGCCCGCTTCTGTGCGTTCTTCCTTTTCCTTCATCTGTGTCTCCGTCTAAAACTAAACTTTTTGTATTATATCATTCTTCTTCTATTTATGCTATACTAATTCACATGAATAAGAAAGCATTACAGGTATTGGAATACCACAAGATCATAGCACTTTTGGAGGCTCGTGCCACTTCCGATCCCGGAAGGGCAATGTGCCGTTATTTAACCCCCGCCGCGGATCTTTCCCAGATCGCCCTTCGGCTGGACCAGACGGAAGCAGCCACCTCCAGGATCCTTCGAAGTCCTTCGGGGATTTCCTTTGGCAACAACAGGGATTTTTCTTCCCAGCTTTCCCGTCTTTCCATCGGCGGTTCCTTAAATCAATCAGAACTCCTTGCCATGGCAGGGTTTTTGGAAAATACAGCCAGGGTCAAAGCCTACGGACGGATCAAATCCGGGGAAGAGGAAGATGCATCCGGGGATGCCCTTTCTTCTTTTTTTGAAGAACTCCTTCCCCTCTCGGACCAGGCTGCCAGGATCAGGGACTGTATCCTTTCGGAGGAAGAAGTTGCGGACCATGCTTCCGCTGCCCTTTCCAAACTTCGAAAGAGTAAAGCAGCCGTGGATCAGAAGATCCATTCCCATCTGCTCTCCATGGTAAACGGCTCTGCCCGCACCTATCTGCAGGATGCGGTGATCACCCAAAGGAACGGCCGCTACACCCTGCCTGTCAAGGCGGAGTGCAAGGGCAATGTGCCGGGTATCGTCCACGAAAAAAGCAGCACCGGCTCCACTCTTTTCATCGAGCCCTCCGCTGTGGTGGAACTGAATAATAAGATCAGCGAGATCGAGCAGCAGGAAAAAGAAGAGATCGAGCGGATCCTCCGGGAGCTTTCCGAGGCCCTGATGCCCTACGCAGAGCAGATCAAACGAAACTGCGAGCTCATGACCCTTTTGGATTTCATTTTTGCAAAAGGTCAGCTGGCTCTTTCCATAAATGCTACAAGACCGATTCTGACAACGGAGTCCACATTGCACCTTCGGGGCGCCAGACACCCTTTGCTGGACCCGAAGAAGGTGGTTCCCATCAATCTGTCCCTTTCAAAAGACCAGCGGCAGATGATCATCACCGGTCCCAATACCGGCGGAAAAACCGTAACCTTAAAAACCGTGGGCCTCTTTTCTCTCATGGGACAATCCGGACTGTTTATCCCGGCCCTTGACAGAAGCAGCCTGCCGGTATACAAAAAGGTCTTTGCGGACATTGGAGATGAACAGAGCATTGAGCAGAATCTGTCCACCTTCTCCTCCCATATGACCAATATCGTTTCCATTTTGAAAGAGGCCGATGCCTCCAGCCTTTGTCTTTTCGACGAGCTTTGCTCCGGAACCGATCCGGACGAGGGCGCGGCGCTGGCCATATCCATTTTGGAAACCCTGATGAAACGCAAATCCCAGTGCCTTGCCACCACCCATTACAGTCAGCTCAAGCTCTATGCCCTGAGCCGGCCCGGCGTGGTGAATGCCTGCTGTGAGTTTGACGTCCAGTCCCTGATGCCTACTTACAGACTTCTGATCGGGATTCCGGGAAAAAGCAACGCCTTTGCCATTTCCGGTAAGCTGGGGCTTTCTCCCGACATCATAGAAGGTGCCAGGGAGCACCTGACCAGCGAGCAGGAAAGCTTTGAAGATGTGATCTCCGATCTGGAGCACAAACGACTTGCCATGGAAGAGCAGCAGACGCAGATCAATGAAGAGAAAGAGCGTCTGGAAAAAGAGCTCCATGCCCTGATGGCCCAAAAGGAAAATCTGGAAGAGAAAAAGGAAAAGATCCTCCAACAGGCCAACGAAGAAGCCCGGGAGATCCTGCAGGAAGCAAAGGATGTGGCCGACCAGACCATCCGCTCCTTCCAGGGGCTGGGATCTAAAGCATCCATTCAGGAAATGGAGCAAAAGCGCTCCATGCTCCGTGAGGCCATCAAGGATAAAAACGCCAAAGCCCCTTCCATCAAAGGAAAAGAAGCGCGTCCCACCGATCAAAAGGTTTCTGCCGAGACCATCCGTGTGGGAGATACCGTAAAGATCCTGTCCATGAATCTGACGGGAACCGTTACTTCCCTGCCGGATCAGAAAGGGAATCTGTTCGTACAATGCGGTATCATCAATACAAAGGCAAAACTCAGTGATCTTGTCTATGCCAAAGAGGAAAAGGCTGCCAAGGAGCCTCCTTCCCGCTCCGGCTACAGCAGGATCGCCATGAAAAAATCCCAGAATGTGGGCTCCGAGATCAATCTGCTGGGCAAAACCACGGACCAGGCATTAAACGATCTGGACAAATATCTGGATGACGCCTATATGGCTCATCTGCCCATGGTCCGCGTGGTTCACGGCAAGGGCACCGGCGCCCTTCGAAATGCAGTGCACCAGTATCTGCGAAGACAGAAGATCGTAAAAGATTTCCGCCTCGGCGAGTTCGGGGAAGGAGATGCCGGTGTTACGATTGTTACATTCCGCTAACTTTTCTCTGATCATACAGTAAGTACAAGGGAGGTACCTACATGGCTACAAAACAAAAAATACTGATCATTGACGATGACGAAAATATCGCACAGCTGATCTCTCTTTATCTGACAAAAGAATGCTTCGAGACGCTGATCGCAGAAGACGGAGAGACGGCTTTGGATGCCCTTGGCTCCTTTGATCCCAATCTGATCCTTTTGGATCTCATGCTTCCCGGCATCGACGGATACGAGGTCTGCCGGCAGATCCGCAAGGACCGTTCCACCCCCATCATCATGCTTTCCGCAAAAGGGGAAGTCTTTGATAAGGTACTGGGTCTGGAGCTCGGAGCCGACGATTACATGGAAAAACCCTTTGATTCCAAGGAACTGGTAGCCCGGGTTAAGGCGGTTCTGCGCCGTTACAAACCCACCGTTGCCACCCAGCGGGATACGGGCTCTGCAAAGAAAGTCACCCTGCCGGATCTGGAAATTAACCTGACTAACTATTCCGTAGTTTACAAAGGATCCGTTGTGGAAATGCCCCCGAAGGAGCTGGAACTTTTATATTTTCTGGCCTCTTCTCCCAATCAGGTCTTTACCAGAGAGCAGCTTCTGGACCAGATCTGGGGATATGAATACATCGGCGATACCAGAACCGTGGACGTTCATATCAAACGTCTGCGTGAAAAGATCAGTGACAATCCCGGCTGGCGTCTTTCCACCGTTTGGGGAATCGGTTACAAATTCGAGGTATTAAGTTGAAACACAGGCTTTTTCTGAAATTACTTTTAGCATATGTGATCTTTGCTCTGTTCAGCTTCCTTCTGGTAGCTACCTTTTCCAATCTTCTGATCCGGGAAAGGGTGATGCGGGAGGAGGCTGCCAGTCTGTATACCGAGGCGGGAACCATTTCCCGTTCCTATGCGGCCTCTTTGTACCAGAGCGAGAGTACCATCGAGTCGGTCTATGCCGAGCTGCGCTCTCTGGCCGCCTATCTGTCTTCCTCCATCTGGATCGTAAATCCATCCGGTACCGTACTTCTGACCAACGAAGGAATGTCCGATCTGTCCAACCCCCGGGTGATCGAAAACTTTACGCCCCAGGTCACGGAGAACACTTATTACACCACCGGTTACTTTTTCGGTGAGTTTTCCCAGGAACAGCTCATCGTTTTTTCTCCGATCACATCCAACTACAAGATTCAGGGCTATGTGATCCTGCTCAAGCCCTTATCTTCCCTGTCCCAGCGGATCAACAGCTATCTGACCATCGTTTATATCACGGTGGCGCTGATCTTTTTGCTGAGTCTGATCATCCTTTTGTTTTTCACGGAAATGTTCTACCGGCCGCTGCAGAATATCATCTATGCAACGGAGCAGTACGCCGAAGGCAACATGCATTATGAATTCTCCGTGGATTCCTACGATGAAATGGGATATCTTGCAGGCACACTGGGCTATATGGCTTCCGAAATCGCCCAGTCTGAGGATGTGCAGAAAAAATTCATCGCCAACGTTTCTCATGACTTCCGTTCCCCTTTGACTTCCATCCGGGGATATCTGGAGGCCATGCTGGATGGGACCATAGAGCCATCCCAGCATGAAAAATACCTGCAGATCGTCATGAATGAAACGGACCGGCTCACCAAACTGACCAATTCCCTTTTGCAGCTGAACAATTTGAATACCAAGGGAATCGCCTTAAACAGGACCATTTTTGACATCAACTCCATGATCCATGATACACTGGAAACCTTTGAAGGAACCTGTCAGAAAAAAGGCATTCATATCAACCTGATCCTCACCGGCGAAGAAATGTATGTGGACGGGGATAAAGACAAGCTGCAGCAGGTCCTTTACAACCTGCTGGATAACGCCATTAAGTTTTCCCATCATGATTCCGAGATCAAGATCGAAACCACGGTGAAGAAAAATAAGCTGATGGTATCCGTAAAAGACAGCGGAATCGGTATTCCCAAAGACAGCATCGGACTGATCTTTGACCGGTTCTACAAAACGGATCTTTCCAGAGGAAAAGATAAGAAAGGTACCGGACTGGGCCTTTCCATTGTAAAAGAAATCCTCCGTTCCCATAACGAAAATATCAACGTTATCAGTACGGAGGGTGTCGGTACAGAATTTATTTTTACAGTTGCTCTGGCAGATGATGAACCGGAAGAAGTCGAGACGGACGAAACTGAGGCAGAAGAATCCAAAACAGAGGCAGATGAAATCGAAGCAGAACCTCAGGATTCCTCCGGGGAATCGTAAGTCCTATCTCTCTGCACTGCAGGACTTTTCGGGCCATCTGCGTCCGTCACATGATCGTAAATATCAGCACAAACATAATGATCAAAATCCCGGCGCAGGTCATCATAAGGGCAAAGGAAAAGCCGCCTGCAATGGGATAAAACTCATCCCTGTTACCAGTAAGTGCTCTTCCAATGATACCGTAGATGGGCGTATGACGCTCATCTTTTTTCTGTTCTTTTTTCAAAAATCTCACAAACAGCTTTACGGGAGCATCCATTCCGTAATTGATCAGCCGGATCATACCGGCGATGCAGGAGACAGATCCTTTGGCGATCCACAAAAGGGTTTCACCTACAGATACTTCCCGGGAAGCTTGTTTTCTGTTTCTGTCGTTAGCTGCGGCTGACTTTTTCCCATATCCTCCGTTTTTAGCGGCCAGCTTTCGGATCACAAAGAAATACAGAGCGCCGCCGATGGCCAGTGA
>JAIKWF010000057.1 GCA_024685005.1 Lachnospiraceae bacterium | reverse complement strand
ACAGCCTTCTGGCTGCCGTGATGAATCAGAATAATGAAGAGCAGAAGCCGAAGGAAACTTCGGCTGTTTCTGATGTGGAAAAAAATAAAGCTGAAGCTGCAAAGGTAGCGGCTGCTAACAAGGAAACAGCGGAGACGATCGTTGAGGAAGCAGTTGCTAACGAAAATGCAGCAGAGGTAGTAGAGGAAGCGGCAGCTAACGAAAATGCAGAAGAGGTAGTAGAGGAAGCGGCAACTAACGAAAATGCAGTAGAGGTAGTAGAGGAAGCGGCAGCTAACGAAAATGCAGCAGAGAATGTAGGGGAGGCAGCGCAGGAAGAGATTGCCGAGACTGTAGAGGAAGAAGCAACCGAAGAGGAACCGGCGGTAGAAGAAGCAGAAGAACCGACGGTGGAAGATGTGGTTGAGGAACCGGCAGCAGAGGAACCGACTGAGGAAGAAACTGCAGACGAAGTGAAGGAGGCAGTAGCTGAAGAGCCTGCAGACGAGGCAGCGGAAGAGAAACCCGCAGTAGAAGAACAGGCGGAGGAGCCTGCGCCCATAGAGGTAACGCCGGTATCAGATGATCCTAACGCTAAGCTGAGCCCTGATCAGATCGCGGCAATGTTCGCACAGGCTGGTGGAGCAGATGAGGCAGCAGAACAGGCCGAAGAGCCTGCAGCAGAGGACGCAGACGAGGCAACGGCAGAGGAAGAAGCGGCGGTAGAAGAGACTGCAACAGAGGAAGAAGCAGAGAAATCGGCTGAAGAAGCAGCGGAGGAGCCTGCGCCCATAGAGGTAACGCCGGTATCAGATGATCCTAACGCTAAGCTGAGCCCTGATCAGATTGCGGCAATGTTCGCACAGGCTGGCGGAGCAGACGAGGCAGCGGAAGAGGAACCGGCTGAGGATGAGACTGCGGACGAAGCGAAAGAGGCAGTGGCCGATGAGGCGGCGGCAGAGGAACCTGCAGCAGAGGAAGAAGCAGAGAAATCGGCTGAAGAAGCAGCTGAAGAGCCTGCACCCATAGAGGTAACACCGGTATCAGACGATCCTAACGCAAAGCTGAGCCCTGATCAGATCGCGGCAATGTTCGCACAGGCTGGCGGAGCAGATGAGGCAACGGCAGAGGAACCGGCTGAAGAAGAGGCAGCAGAAGATGCGGCTGCGGAGGAAGTAGAAGAACAGGCTGAAGAGCCTGCACCCATAGAAGTAACGCCGGTATCAGATGACCCTAACGCTAAGCTGAGCCCTGATCAGATTGCGGCAATGTTCGCACAGGCTGGCGGAGCAGATGAGGCAGCGGCAGAGCCCCCAGTGGCAGCAAGGGCGGAGGAGGGTGGGGCAGGGGAGGACGGTAGAGCACGGGGGAAGGCGCCTGCACCTATAGAGGTAACGCCGGTATCGGACGATCCCAACGCAAAGCTGAGCCCTGACCAGATCGCGGCTATGTTCGCACAGGCAGGTGGAGCAGACGAGGCAGCGGCAGAGGAACCGGCTGAAGAAGAGGCAGCAGAAGATGCGGCTGCGGAGGAAGTAGCAGAACAGGCTGAAGAGCCTGCGCCCATAGAAGTAACGCCGGTATCAGATGACCCTAACGCTAAGCTGAGCCCTGACCAGATCGCGGCAATGTTCGCACAGGCTGGTGGAGCAGATGAGGCAACAGAACAGGTCGAAGAGCCTGCAGCAGAGGACGCAGAAGAGGCAGCTGCGGAGGAACCGGCTGAGGAAAAAGCGACAGAGGAAACAGCTGAGGGAGAACAGGAGTCTGCAGATGAGCGGGCAGAAAATGAGGACATGAAAGAAACGGACGAGACTGTTGAGGCGGCAGATGATCTGCAGATGGATGATGAGATTGATAAGTTGTTAGGTCTCACTGACGATGAAACAGCAGACAATGAATCAGCTGAAGATGAAATTGGTAAAAATGTAAACATCGAGGAAGAGATCCAGCAGGCAATGGAAGCTGGGGAAGATCTTGGACTTGATGCCTCCGAAATGGAGCTTTCATCTCTCCTGGCAGATTTGGGAGAAGACGATCCTGAATTATTGGAGATCGGTGAATTGCTTCGTAAATCTGACGAGCACGAGCTTGTGGAAGATGAAATGCGGGCTCTTTTGGGAGAAGGCCTGGAAGAGAACAGCGAGCCTGAAGAAGAAAAACGTTCCTCCGGCGGAGGCGGCGGAGGCGGCGCATCTGACGAGGAGGATGCGGCAGAAGCAGAAGAGATCACAATGGAAATTGCTTCAGCTCCTTCGAAAGAACAGGAGAAAGAAGCACAGGATGCCCTTCGCGTAGCCGACGAACTTGCTCTGGAAGAGGAAGAGCGGGAAAAAGAGAAGGACGAAAAAGGAAAAGAAAAAAAGAAGAAAGAAAGAAAACGCCGCGCGAAGAAGGAAGAAGATGCGCCTGAAGGCGACGAAGTAAAAGAGAAAAAAGGTATTCTTGGTCTGTTCGGACGCAAGAAGAAACAGAAAAAAGAGGCAGAGCTTCCAACGGAAGAAATGGCAGAAGAAGCCTCTTTGCAGGAGCTTGCCAATATGGAAATGGGCGAGCTGCCCCAGGCTCCGGATAACGTGGAAGACATTGAGCAAATGCTCAGCACGCCGGCAGGCGGCGGTGTTGTATCAGAGGTTGGCGACGTTTCTTTGACGGAAGTCGGAGAGCAGGCAGCCGCAGCTTCAGATCTTACAGGCCATGCCGACGATCTTGCTGATAAAGCAGAGAGCAAAGAAAAAGGCAGCAAAGGAAAAGAAGGTAAAGGAAAAGACGGTAAAGAAAAGGAGCCCGGAGAAAAGAAGGGTCTTTTTGCCAAACTGTTTGCTGCTCTTACAGAAGAAGTCGAAGAAGACGAAGCGGATCTTAAGGAAAAGAAGCCTAAAAAGAAGAAGGGCAAAGGCAAGGGCAAAGCCAAGGATGCCGACGATAATGAGGCAATTTTGGACGAGCTTGACAGTGAAGATGCGGGCAAGAAAAAGAAGGCACCCAAACCGAAAAAAGAAAAAAAGCCCAAGCCGCCTAAACCGAAAAAAGAGAAAAAGCCCAAGCCGGTTGAACCGCCGGGCAAGCGCTTGCCGAGGAAAATGGTGATCCTGATCATGATCATGGGCGTTTCGCTTTTGGCGTTGCTTTTGATCTTTACCATTCTGATCCCGCCTCTGTTCGAGCTGCAGAATGCAAGAAAAGCATTTGAAGATAAGGAATACATGCAGGCATATGAGGGCCTGATCGGCAAGAAGCTTTCCGAAGAGGATGAGCAGATCTTTATGAAGTCGCGGTTCATCCTGAAGATGCAGCATAAAGTGGATGCTTATCAGCATTATGTCGGTATGAATATGCCGGTAGAGGCGCTCGATTCCCTGATCGCAGGCTATATGCTTTATGATCAGATGAGCGAGGATATTGAAAAGTATGGTGCGCAGGCAGAAACGGCAATGGTGAAAGAACAGATCCTTGCTATTTTGCAGAATCAGTATCATCTCTCCGAAGAGGATATTCGCAGGATTTATGCCCTCGACGATTATCATTATACGGAAGAGCTTGAGAAAGCTACCGGGGCGCTGAGCCGCAAGAATGCAAATTATAACAGGGAGGAGACTCCTTCCGGCGGGGAGGTTACTGTCCCTGAAGTGGATTTTTCGCAGACAGGTGACCCGGAGGGGGCATCACAGGGCGGATCCGATGAAACGGAGAATGCCGGCGATCTGCTTCCGGAGGAGGAAATAGAATGATAGCGATCATAGATTATGACGCAGGCAACATGAAAAGCGTGGAAAAAGCAGTGGCATCGTTGGGTTATGATGTCATTGCAACCAGAGACAGAGAGGAGATCCTGGAAGCGGACAAGGTGATCCTTCCGGGAGTGGGTGCTTTCGGAGATGCCATGGAAAAGCTCCATCGATACGGTTTGGTGGATGTGATCAAAGAAGTGGTAGCGCAGAATAAACCATTTTTAGGCATTTGTCTCGGGCTGCAGCTTCTGTTTGAAGGAAGTGAAGAAAGTCCCGGCGTTGCGGGATTGGGGCTCCTCAAAGGAAAGATCCTGCGGTTCCCGGATTCCATCAATATGAAGATCCCTCAGATCGGATGGAATGATCTTTCCTTCCCTGAAAAAGGCCGTTTGTTTGAAGGTATCGGAGAAGAGGCTTACGTATACTTTGTACATTCCTATTATCTGCAGGCGGAGGATCCGAAGATCGTAACAGCCACCACACAATACGGGGTGACGGTGCATGCTTCGGTGGAAAGCGGCAATCTGTTTGCCTGCCAGTTCCATCCGGAAAAGAGTTCTAAAACAGGACTGAAGATCCTTGCCAATTTTCTGCAGTTATAAAAGCGTATATCGGCAGATGAAAAAGAGATAATGGGAAAAAGGTGAGATTATGCATACAAAACGTATCATTCCCTGCCTTGATGTAAACAGAGGCCGGGTGGTTAAAGGTGTCAATTTCGTGAATTTGATCGATGCGGGAGATCCCGTAGCTGTGGCGAAGGCCTACGATGAAGAGGGGGCAGACGAGTTGGTATTTTTGGATATCACCGCTTCTTCGGACGGAAGAGACACGGTAGTGGATATGGTAAGACGGGTTGCGGAGCAGGTTTTTATTCCCTTTACAGTGGGAGGCGGCATCCGAACCGTTGATGATTTTAAAGCGATCCTGCGGGAAGGTGCGGACAAAGTATCCGTAAACTCTGCGGCGATCATGAATCCGGAGCTGATTTCGCAGGCTGCCGATAAATTCGGCAGTCAATGTGTTGTTTTGGCCATTGACGCGAAAAAGAGAGAAGACGGAAGCGGATGGAACATTTATAAAAACGGCGGCAGAGTCGATATGGGGATTGATGCCGTGGAATGGGCCATGAAAGCAGAAAAGCTGGGAGCGGGAGAGATTCTTTTAACCAGTATGGACTGTGACGGTACCAAGGCGGGTTATGACATTGCTCTGACAAAGACCATTGCGGAAAATGTTTCTGTCCCGGTGATCGCATCCGGTGGTGCGGGCACAAAGGATCATTTTTATGAGGCACTGACGGAAGGTGCGGCAGATGCGGCTCTGGCGGCTTCGCTGTTTCACTTCAAAGAGCTTTCCATTCGTGAAGTGAAAAGCTTTTTGGCAAATAAGGGAATACCGGTCAGAAATATATAGAACCTTTGACAGAAAAGGAAGGATGGCATATGATGGAAAAGCTGAGAGATTATTGGGAATCACTGGATGAAGAAAAAGTTATCAATGGCAAACTGTTTCTCTTTGAGATTTTAACTGCTGCCCTGGCAGGGGTGTTGCTGGGAATCCTTTTAACACCTTTCCGCAGTATTTGCATTGCAAGCAACAATGAAGGGTGCAGCGCAAGCGACTGTGGTTGCTGCAAGGATGAGGACGATTAAATGGCAGTGCTTTCCGGACAGTGGGAGAAGGCTTTAAAACCGGAATTTTCCAAGCCCTATTACAAGGAACTGTTTTTGAAAGTGCAGAAAGAGTACCGGGAAGGCGTGGTGTTCCCGCCGGCATCCCAGGTGCTTTCCGCTTTTGAACTGACACCGCTTGAAAAGGTTAAGGTCGTGATCATCGGTCAGGACCCTTATCACAATGTGGGTCAGGCTCACGGTCTGTGCTTTTCGGTGCAGCCGGGTGTGGATATCCCGCCATCTCTGAAAAATATCTATCAGGAACTGCATGATGATCTGGGATGCTATATCCCGGATAACGGCTGTCTGACCAAATGGGCCGGGCAGGGTGTCCTTTTGCTCAATACGGTTCTTACCGTTCGTGCGCATCAGCCGGGATCCCATAAGGGGATCGGCTGGGAACAGTATACAGATGCGGCGATTCGGGTGCTGAATGAACAGGACAGGCCCATGGTCTTTATTTTGTGGGGCAGTCCGGCCCAGCAAAAGGCAAAAATGCTAAACAATCCAAAGCATCTGATTCTGAAGGCACCTCATCCAAGCCCTTTGTCGGCATACAGAGGATTTTTCGGAAGCAGGCCCTTTGGAAAAACAAATGAATTTTTGGAAAAAAACGGTCTGTCGCCCATAGACTGGCAGATCGAAAATATCAAATAGATAAAATATAACCTGCTGCGGGCATTTTTCGGGCAAAGGCGTCCAATTAAAAATGTACCGGAGCGATGAACAAAGAAGTCAGTATCAGGAGGAAGATGAAAAATGAGTATCAGAATCGGTATCTTGGGATACGGTAACTTGGGAAAAGGAATTGAGGCTGCGGTTTTGCAGAATCCGGACATGGAGCTGAAGGCGATCTTTACAAGAAGAGATCCCGCTTCGCTAAAGCCTGCATCAGGCAATGTCCCTGTATATGCCGCAGATAGCGCTGCAGATCATAAGGATGAGATCGATGTTCTCATCATCTGCGGAGGATCGGCTACCGATCTGCCGAAGCAGACTCCTTTGTACGCAAAGGACTTTAACGTGATCGACAGCTTTGATACACACGCTAAGATCCCCGAGCATTTTGCGGCAGTAGACAGCGCAGCGTCCGAAAACGGTCACGTGGCAATGATCTCCGTAGGCTGGGATCCGGGGCTGTTTTCACTGAACAGAATGATGGCAGGAGCAATCCTTCCCGACGGAAAGGATTATACGTTCTGGGGAAAAGGAGTAAGCCAGGGACATTCCGATGCCATCAGACGTATTGAAGGCGTAAAGAACGGCAAGCAGTATACCATTCCCGTGCCTGAAGCGCTCGAGGCAGTTCGCAGCGGAAAGAATCCGGAGCTGACCACCAGACAGAAACACACAAGAGAGTGCTTTGTGGTAGCAGAAGAAGGCGCTGATCTTGCGAAGATCGAATCTGAGATCAAGAATATGCCCAACTATTTTGCGGATTATGATACCACTGTTCATTTTATTTCCGAGGAAGAGCTGCAGAGAGACCACAGCGGTATTCCTCACGGCGGTTTTGTTATCAGATCCGGAAAAACAGGACTGAACAAAGAAAATCAGCATATCATCGAGTACAGCTTAAAACTGGATTCCAATCCGGAGTTTACCGCATCCGTACTTGCTGCTTATGCAAGAGCTGTTTATAAGATGGCAAAAGAGGGACAGAAGGGATGCAAGACTGTATTTGACGTAGCTCCTGCTTATCTTTCCCCGCTTTCCGGAGAGCAGCTTCGCGCGTCTTTGTTATAATGGATGGAAATGGTAAAGAAAGGGAAAGGAAATATTTTTTAAATGAGTAAGACAGCTTTTGTAAATAAAGAGCAGATCCTTAAGATCGCCGCAAAGTATCCCACTCCTTTTCATATTTATGATGAAAAAGGGATCAGAGAAAATGCACAGGCGGTAAAAGAGGCATTTGCATGGAACAAAGGATTTCGGGAGTATTTTGCCATCAAAGCAAACCCCAATCCTGTACTGGTGGATATTCTGCATTCCTACGGATGCGGCGCAGACTGTTCTTCCATGACGGAGCTGCAGCTTTCCAAGGCGCTGGGAATGGGAGAAGATGAGATCATGTTCTCCTCCAACGATACGCCGGCTGCGGAATTCGTATATGCAGACAGGATTGGCGCCATCATCAATCTGGATGATTTTACCCATATCGAATATCTGGAAAAAGCTCTGGGCGGAAGATTGCCGGAGACCGTCTCCTGCAGATACAATCCCGGTGGTGTGTTTGATCTCGGAAACGGGATCATGGATAACCCTCAGGATGCAAAATACGGAATGACCACCGAACAGACCTTTGAAGCATTCCGTATTCTGAAGGAAAAAGGTGTAAAACGATTTGGTATTCATGCATTTTTGGCAAGTAATACCGTAACAAATACCTATTATCCAATTTTGGCAGGTCAGTTGTTTGAACTGGCGGTTCAGATCCGTGAGAAGACAGGTGCGACCTTATCCTTTATCAATCTTTCCGGCGGTGTTGGAGTTGCATACAAACCGGATGCCACTGCTAACGATATCCGTAAGATCGGAGAAGGCGTAAAGGAGCAATATGATAAGATTCTCGGAAAAGCGGGAATGACCGATGTGGCCATTTTTACGGAAATGGGACGCTTTATGATGGCACCCTACGGCGGACTGGTCACCCAGGCGATCCATGAAAAGCACACCCATAAGGAGTATATCGGTGTGGATGCCTGCGCAGTGAATCTGATGCGTCCTGCCATGTATGAGGCATATCATCATATTACGGTGCTTGGGAAGGAAAATGATCCCCAGGATCATGTATATGATGTGACAGGTTCTCTTTGTGAGAATAATGATAAGTTTGCCATTGACAGAAAGCTTCCGAAGATCGAAATGGGCGACTATTTGTTCATTCATGATACAGGAGCGCATGGTTATGCCATGGGTTACAACTATAACGGAAAGCTGAAATCGGCAGAGCTTCTTTTGAAGGAAGACGGAAGCGTGGTGCAGATCAGACGTCCGGAAAATGAACTGGATTATTTTGCAACCCTGGATGTGCTTCCCATCTTCGATACATTGAAAAAGGAGATCGAAGCATCGAAAGATATCCAAATCTCCAATGTACTGTAATGGATCGGCATCCTGAAAATGCACAAAAAAACTCCCCTGCAAGCAGGGGAGTTTTTCATGCCGGCGGTGGGACTTGAACCCACACGTAGTTGCCTACAACAGATTTTGAGTCTGCCTCGTCTGCCATTCCGACACGCCGGCTTTTTTCGTAGCCGAGTAGTAGTTTATCATATAACAGGGTGGATTGCAAGAAGGATTTTTGCCCCTGTTCGTATTGCGAGTGTGTCTGCTTTATGGTAACATCAAGGGAGTAGTGTTTTTATCATTTTTGCGTGAGGAACCTTGGATGAAACACTTAAGTTGCAAGGAGTGCGAAAAGATGATCCCACGTTTTGTTGCGGAAGGGATCAAGGGCTCCGATATCTATCGTTTTAAAGAGCATATCGATAATTGTGCCTCCTGTAAGGAAGAGCTGACGATTCAGTTTCTTTCCTCGGAAGGAGTGGCGCATTTGGAGTCGGGAACATCGTTTCATCTTGAGAACGAATTGTTTGAGTATATGTCCAGGGCGCTCAAGGCAAGACAGATGACGGTTCGCATGCGAACTCTTATGATCGTTTATGAGATTGCAGCACTTTTTGTGATCGCTTCAATCTTTATATATGCCGGGAGTTGAAAATGGAAAAGATAGTTTTGATCGACGGCCACAGTATCATGCACAGGGCTTTCTACGGGGTCCCCGATCTTACCAATTCCGAAGGATTACATACCAATGCTATATATGGATTTATCAATATTCTGCTGAAACTGCTGGATGAGGAAAAGCCTTCCCATCTGGCGGTTGCTTTTGATGTCCATGCCCCTACCTTCAGACATAAGATGTTTGAGGGCTATAAGGGTACCCGAAAACCCATGCCGGAAGAGCTTAGAGAGCAGATCCCCGTGATCAAAGATGTGCTGCGTGCCATGCATATTCTGGTGATGGAGCAGGAAGGATATGAGGCAGACGATATCCTCGGGACCATGGCCAAACGTGCGCAGGCCCGGGGAATGAATGTTTCCCTCATCTCGGGAGACAGGGATCTTTTGCAGATCGCAGATGAAAAGATCCTGATCCGGATCCCGAAGACAAAGGGCGGAAAGACGGAAGTGGAGGATTATGACCCGAAGCGCCTGATGGAGGAGTATCATGTAACTCCCGGTCAGTTTATTGAATTAAAGGCGCTGATGGGAGATTCCTCCGATAATATCCCCGGTGTTCCCAAGGTGGGAGAAAAAACAGCCATCAGCCTGATGGAAGAATACGGAAGCATAGACGGCATTTATGAGAATCTGGAAAACATCAGTAAAAATGCCATTCGGGAATCCCTGCGGGAAAACAGGGAGCTTTGCGATCTTTCCCTGAAGCTTGCCACCATCTGTATTGATGCTCCCATTTCTTATTCCATGGAAGATGCAACCATGGGGGACCTGTTTGGGGAAGAGGCTTATGAATGGTTTAAAAAACTGGGATTTCGCAATCATCTTTCCCGGTTTGAAAAAGATACAATAACAAAAGATGAAAAAATCCGGCCTGCCCGGATCATTCGGGATACAGAGCAGGCGAAGGAAGTTTTTTTGCGGCTTCAAGGCAGCAAGCAATGCGTCTATCTGCAAATGCCGGAGGGAAGCATTGCTGCGGCAGACGAAGAAGAAAGCGTTCTTTTCCTGGCAGGAGAAGAGATGCCGCTTTTGGCAGCACTGGGAGGAGACGGCACTGTTACGGAAAGCTTCCTCAAAGAGCAGATGAAGGCTTTACGGGAAAGCGTTGCTGCAGCAGGAAACAGGTTGTATACTTTTGACGTGAAAAAGACCTACCGGCTTTTTGAAGAAAGCGATGCACCTGTGGGACTGAAGCTCCATGAGAGCTTTTGCGACTGCAAGCTGATGGCGTATCTGGTCAATCCCTTAAGAAACGAATATACCCTTGAAGATGTGGCTTCGGAATATGCGGGGATGATGCTGGAGGACTATAAAGCGCAGTTTGGTAAGATCTCTTTTTCTGAGGCGGCTGCAAGTGATCCGGAGCGGATCGGCACCTATGTGGGAGCGCTTCTTTTCAGCCTGAAAAAAAGTATCGATCCCCTGCAGAAAGCATTGGAGCAAAGCGGGCAGAAAGAGCTGTTTGATACCATTGAGATGCCGCTTACCTATGTGCTTTTCGCCATGGAAAGGGAAGGGGTTATTGTAGACTCCAAGGCGCTTTCGGATTATTCCGCCATGCTGGGCAGTCAGATTGACGTGATCCAGAAAAAGATTTATGAGCAGGTAGGAGAGGAGTTTAACATCAACTCTCCCAAGCAGCTGGGACAGATCCTTTTTGAAAACATGGAACTGCCCGGAGGAAAAAAGACAAAAACAGGTTATTCTACCGCGGCCGATGTGTTGGAAAAGTTAGCAGCAGATTACCCGGTTGTGGCGGATATCTTAACATACAGGGCTCTTACCAAACTAAAATCCACTTATGCGGACGGATTGTCTGCGTATATCGAAGAAGACGGAAGGATCCATACAAACTTCCAGCAGATGGTAACGGCTACGGGAAGACTTTCTTCCACAGAACCGAATCTACAGAATATTCCCATGCGTACCGAGCAGGGGCGGCAGATCCGAAAGGTATTCCTTCCCCGGGAAGGATGCGTCTTTGTGGATGCGGATTATTCCCAGATCGAGCTTCGGCTTTTGGCGCATATGTCGGAGGATGAGGAGCTCATTGAAGCGTACAGGCACAGCAGCGATATTCACAGGCTGACGGCATCGAAGGTGTTCCATACGCCTTTTGAGGAAGTGACGGATCTGCAGAGAAGAAACGCTAAGGCCGTTAACTTCGGTATCGTATACGGGATCAGTTCCTTCGGGCTTTCCCAGGATCTTTCCATCAGCAGGAAAGAGGCCCAGGCTTATATCGAAGGCTATTTTGAAACCTATCCCGGGATCAAACGGTTTTTGGACCGGGCAGTATCGGATGCCAAAGAAACGGGAGAGAGCCGCACGCTGTACGGCAGAAGAAGACCCATTCCGGAGCTGAAAAGCTCCAACTTTATGCAGCGGCAATTCGGAGAGCGGGTAGCCATGAACGCCCCGATCCAGGGAACAGCGGCGGATATTATGAAGATTGCCATGATCGGTGTTTTTGCCGCCATGGAAAAGGCAGGGCTAAGGAGCAGACTCCTGTTGCAGGTACACGATGAGCTGCTTATTGAAACTTACCTTGAGGAAGAAGAGGCAGTCAGAAAGATCCTGGATGAGAATATGAAAAAAGCAGCGGATCTTGCCGTTGAACTGGAGATCGATGTTCACAGCGGCAATACCTGGTATGATGCGAAATAAACAGCAAAGGGAATGAACCGATGAAAGTGATTGGGATCACCGGCGGTGTCGGAAGCGGAAAATCAAAAGTGGTAGATCATATCGCAGCGCATTATCCGGCTGTATGTATCAAAGCAGATGAGCTTGCTGCCGGCCTGAAGGAGCCGGGAGAGCGTTGCTACCGGCCGATCCTGGACCTTTTGGGAGAAGAGATCCTGGAAAAAAACAGCCGGCATATAGATAATAAAAAAATGGCAGAGCGGATCTTTTCCGATCCGGAATTGTTAGCCAAGGTTAACAAAATCATACATCCTGCCGTGAAGGAAGAGATCCTTGGGCAGATCGAAACATACAGATCGGAAGGAAGCCGGGATTTTTTCATTCTGGAAGCGGCGCTTTTGATCAACGACGGTTATGACAGCATTGTTGACAGCCTCTGGTATATCAGAGCGGACAGGAAAGTCAGGGAGCAGCGTCTTTCGGAAACCAGAGGATATTCTCCGGAAAAGTCCAAAAGCATGATGGATAGTCAGCTTCCCGATGAGGTATTCCTGGAGAAGTGCCAGGTGGTCATTGATAATTCGGGGGATTTTGAAGAAACGATCCGACAGATCGAAAAAGCATTGGAACAGAAATAACGGGAGAAGGATATGGCTAAGGCTGCAGAAAGCAAAACGAAAAATTCAAGACAAAAATCCGTAGCCGAAGGAAAAAAGACGAAGGCGGCAGGAAATTTCGTATATGGTCTGGACATCGGGACCAGAAGCATTGTAGGTACCCTGGGATATCCGGAAAAAGACGGTTTTACCGTTATGGCCCAAAAGGTAAAAGAACATGATACAAGGGCTATGATCGACGGACAGATCCACGATATCGCAGCTGTGGGAGAAACCATCCGCGAAGTTACGGCAGCGCTGGAGGAGGAGACCGGCGAGAAGCTGAAAAGCGTATGCATCGCAGCAGCAGGACGTGTGCTCCGAACCGTCAATACCCATGTGGAAATGGAATATGAAGAGGAAAAGACCATCACCAGGGAGGATATTTTTGCGCTGGATTCTCTTGGGATCGAAAAAGCCTACGAAACCTTTGTATCGGAGAATCAGTCGGATCTGAAGTTTTACTGCGTGGGCTATACGGTGATGAAGTATTATATGAACCATTATCCCATGAGCAACCTGGAAAACCACAAAGCAAGAAGCGTGGCAGCGGATCTGATCGCTACTTTTTTGCCGGACGAGGTTGTGGACGGATTGTATAAGGCTGTGGAGATGGCAGGGCTTGAAGTTGCCAATCTGACCCTGGAGCCTATTGCAGCCATGGAACTGGCGGTGCCGGAAAGCTACCGGATGCTGAACATTGCACTCATTGATGTGGGGGCAGGTACCAGCGATATTTCCATTACAAGAGACGGATCCATCGTAGCCTACGGAATGCTTCCCGTGGCAGGGGATCTTTTGACAGAGGAGATTGCCAGACACTGCCTGGTTGATTTTGCAGAAGCGGAGCACATCAAGACCGGCATTGCAGAGTCTGAAAGTGTTGAATATAAGGATATTATGGGGCTGGCCCAAACCATTACCAGAGAAGAGGTTCTGGAGACACTGGGCAGCCGCATTGAAGATCTGGCTACCCGGGCGGCGGACAAGATCATGGAACTGAACGCGGATAAGCCCGTAAGTGCCGTCTTTGTGGTAGGCGGCGGCGGAAAGATCGCAGGCTATACCGATGCCGTGGCTGACAGACTGGGGATCGCCCGAAACAGATGCGCGGTGCGGGGAGAAGAAGTGATGCAGAAGATCCGTTTTCTGCAAAAGGACATTGTAAAAGATTCGCTTCTGGTAACACCTATCGGTATCTGCCTGAATTTTTATCAGCAGAGCAACAATTTTATTTTTGTCACCTTTAACGGTGAACGGATCAAGCTGTATGACAATACCCATCTGGCGGTTGTGGATGCTGCCATGGGAGCAGGCTTTTCCAATGAAGACCTGTTTCCCAAGCGGGGAGAACCTTTAAGCTTTCTGTTCAATAAAAAGCCCAGATCGGTGAGAGGACAGTTGGGAGAAAGCTGCAGGATCACTGTAAACGGGAAAAATGCGGATATCAATACGCCCATTCACTCCAACGATGTGATCGCTGTGCAGCCTTCCACCAAGGGTGAAGCCGGCAGCATGACGCTTAGCAGACTTCCCGAAAGCGGAGAGAGCATTAAAGTGCAGATCAATAAGGAAACATACACATTGCCTAAGTTTGCATCCGTAAACGGCGAGCTGAAAACGCCGGATTACGAAATCTGCGAAGGGGATGATGTGGAGATCCTGCCTTACTATACCGTGGACCAGGTAGCTGAGGTCATGGACGTTGCGCCGGATGAGGATCAGATCATGCTGATCAATCACGAACCTGCGGGAAAAGACGGAAAGGTCTATGACAACTTCACGGTGGAGTGGACCCTTAGGCAGCCGGACATGGATTATAATACGCAGGAGAATCCTGAGGAAGCAGAAGGAGAGCCGGACGCAGATGAGCCGGACGGAACTGCACCGGAGGGAGCCGGAGCGGAGAGCAATGCGGAAGAATCAAAGGAGAACGCAGCCGAAGAAGAGCCGGCAAAAAAATCCGGGATCGCAGTGCCCTGCACCGTAACGGTGAATGATGAGCAGATCACTTTGCGGGGAAAAGAATCCTACGTATACGTAGACGTGTTTGATTATATAGATTTTGATCTTTCCAAGCCCCAGGGCAGGAGCGTAGAGACTTTGCTCAACGGCAGGAGAGCCCAGTATGTGGAGCAGCTCCATGACGGAGACGTGATCTCCATTTCCTGGAAAAATTAAGTACGGAGCTTTTTGAAAAATGAGAATGATGAGTATTGCCAGCGGCAGCAGCGGGAATTGCATTTATATCGGAGACGATACCACGCATATCCTCATCGATGCCGGAATCAGCGGCAAGAGAATAGAAAACGGATTACAGCTGGCGGGGATCACCCCGAAGGAGCTGGACGGTATTTTTGTTACACATGAACACAGCGATCATATATCGGGGCTGGGAGTTTTATCCAGAAAATACAATATTCCCATCTATGCTACCGCAGGAACGGTGCGGGGAATACAGACCTGCAGATCCGTGGGAATGATCGACAGTGACCTGTATCAGATCATCGACAGACACGAAATTAGTGAAGTAGGGAGCCTGAAAGTGGAAGCACATCCGGTATCCCACGATGCCCAGGATCCGGTATGCTACCGGGTGAGCAGTCAGAATAACAGCGTTGCGGTGGCTACGGATATGGGATGCTATGATGAGTCCATCGTAGCCTTTCTAACGGGACTGGATGCGATCCTTTTGGAATCCAATCATGATATCAATATGCTGATGGTGGGTGGATATCCTTATCCCCTGAAGCAGAGGATCCTGTCGGAAAAGGGGCATCTTTGCAACGAGGCAGCGGGACAGCTTCTGGGAAGGATCCTGCATGATAAGATCAAACGGATCTGGCTGGGACATTTAAGCCGGGAAAATAACCTGCCGCAGCTGGCGGAAGAAGCCGTCAGGCTGGAGGTCTCTCTCGGGGAAAATCCTTATCGCGCAGATGATTTTGATATCCGCGTGGCAAGCAGGGAAGAGCCGGGAGATCTTTTGGAACTGGTATAAAAAGTTAGCAATAACATACAAAAGGAAAGGAAATGCAACATGAACAACAAAACAATCATCACGGTAGTCGGGAAGGATTCCGTAGGGATCATCGCAAAGGTTTGTACCTATCTTGCTGAAAAGCAGATCAATATTCTGGACATCTCCCAGACCATCGTTGCAGGGAACTATTTCAATATGATGATGGTGGTGGATCGGGAAAAGGCAACTGTCTCCTTCGGGGATATGGCCGATGATCTGCAGAAAGTGGGAGAAGGGATCGGCGTCTCCATTAAATGCCAGTTAGAGGAGATCTTTGACTCCATGCACAGAATCTGATAAAGAAAACAGGAATAAAGGGAAAGAACATGATCAGTCAATACGAAGTAAACGAAACAAATGAAATGGTGGAAAAGGAGAATCTCGATGTCAGGACCATTACCATCGGGATCAGTCTTTTAGACTGCATTGACTCAGACGGAGAAAAGTGCAGGAAAAAATGCTATGACAAGATCTGCAAAACCGCAGAAAAACAGACGGAAGTTGCGGAGTATATTGAGAAAGAATACGGTATTCCCATTGTAAATAAAAGAGTCAGCGTAACTCCCATCGCACTGGTGGGCGGCGCATCCTGCAAAACGGAAGAGGACTTTGCAGCATTCGCAAAAATGTTGGATGAAGCCGGAAAAACCGTAGGAGTGAATTTTATCGGCGGTTATTCCGCACTGGTATCCAAGGGAATGACCAAGGCAGATGAGCTTTTGATCAGGTCCATCCCGCTGGCGCTTTCCACCACGGAACGGGTCTGCAGCTCCGTTAATCTGGGCTCTACCCGGTGCGGCATCAATATGGATGCAGTGGCGCTGATGGGAAAGGTGATCCTGGAAACCGCTGAGAAAACAAAGGAGGCGGATTCTCTGGGCTGTGCAAAGCTTGTGGTATTTTGCAATGCGCCGGATGACAATCCCTTTATGGCAGGGGCTTTTCACGGTGTTACGGAAGCGGATGCGGTGATCAACGTAGGCGTTTCCGGACCGGGCGTTGTAAGGACCGCATTGGAAAAAGTGCGTGGAGAAAGCTTTGAGGTACTTTGCGAGACCATCAAAAAGACGGCATTTAAGGTGACAAGAGTTGGACAGCTGGTGGCAAAAGAAGCCTCCAGAAGACTGAACATTCCCTTTGGTATCGTGGATCTTTCCCTGGCGCCTACGCCGGCCATCGGAGATTCCGTTGCTGATATTTTATGTGAAATCGGATTGGAAAGAGCGGGAGCACCCGGTACAACGGCTGCGCTGGCACTTTTGAACGATCAGGTGAAAAAGGGCGGCGTTATGGCATCTTCCTATGTGGGAGGCCTTTCGGGAGCCTTTATCCCTGTCAGCGAAGATCAGGGAATGATCGATGCGGTGATGGACGGAGCCCTTTCCATCGAAAAGCTGGAAGCCATGACCTGTGTCTGCAGCGTGGGACTGGACATGATCGCCGTTCCCGGTGATACCAGCGCGGCAAGCATTTCCGGTATGATCGCGGATGAGATGGCCATCGGAATGGTCAATGCCAAGACCACGGCCGTCAGAGTGATCCCCGTGATCGGAAAAGGTGTGGGAGAGAAGGTGGAATTCGGAGGTCTTTTGGGTTATGCACCCATCATGCCGGTGAATTCCTTCGGATGCGATGCATTCATTGCCAGAGGAGGCAGGATTCCTGCTCCTATTCATTCTTTTAAAAACTGATATGCCAGTTTGGAAATTTTGTGGTATAATCAAATCTGAGTGATGCATTATTTACATGTTTAGGGGGGAATGGTTATGAAAGTAACGGGGGTAGTTGCGGAGTACAATCCCTTTCATAAGGGGCACAGGTATCATTTGCAAAAAGCCAGACAGGAGACTGGTGCGGACAAGATCGTAGTGGTCATGAGCGGCGATTTTACCCAGCGGGGTACGCCGGCCATTATTGACAAATACGAGCGGACTCGGATGGCGCTGCAAAACGGCGCGGATCTGGTGGTGGAGCTTCCCTCTGCCTTTGCCTGCTCCAGCGCGGAGCATTTTGCTTCCGGGGCTATGTCGGTGATGATGTCCCTGGGTGTGGTGGACAGTGTCTGCTTTGGTTCGGAAGCCGGCAGCGTGGACGACCTGTATCCCATTGCGGAAGTACTTTCCGAGGAATCCGAGGAATTTAAAACCATTCTGAAAAATGAACTGAAAAACGGAAAAACGTATCCCAGGGCCAGAAACCAGGCGCTGCTCCATTGCCTTCCGGGGTTTGCCCAGCGGCAGGATCTGATCGTGGCGCCCAACAATATTCTCGGCATCGAGTATATCAAGTCTCTGATACGCATGCATTCTACCATACGACCGGTGGCGATCCGCAGGACGAATTCGGATTACCATTCCTACCGGCTGGATCAGGGATTTGCTTCTTCTCAGGCTCTTCGGCAGACAATTCGAAGCGCTGAGATGCGGCCGGAAAATTTTCGGGATGTGATCGAACGGGTACGGATGCAGGTTCCCGAGGATGTATACGAAATCCTCTTTGAACGGTTTGGCAACAGATATCCCATATTCCCCAATGACCTTTCTACCATGCTGGTGTACAAGCTGCTTCTGGAACGCTCCCATGGCTATACTTCTTTCGCCGATGTGAGCGATGATCTTTCGGACAAGCTGGTAAAGGTTACAAATAAAGCCTATACCTTCGAGCAGTTCTGTGATCATTTAAAGAGCAAAGATGTGACCTATGCCCGGATCAGCAGGATCCTTTGTCACATCCTTTTGAATGTACGAAGTGCTGACATGGACAGATATAAGGAAAACGGAAATGTGTTTTATACCAGAGTCCTGGGATTTCGGGAAGATGCACAGGATCTTCTGGCACAGATCCAAAAAAAATCCAAAAAACCCATTATCACCCGTGTTTCAGAGGGTGACCGTTTGAAAGAAGAAATAGCAAGAAGGCAGTTTGACCGGGACGTTTTGGCGACCCATATTTATGAAAGTATTGTGGCGGACAAATTCGGAGCGGGACTGCTGAGCGAATATGAAAGACAGATCATCAAGATCTGAGGAGGGTACTATGACTTATATTGATTTGATCAAAGACAAAGCAAGAATGGACAAGAAAACCATCGTATTGCCGGAAACCAACGACAAACGAACACTGATCGCCGCATCCCATATTCTGGAGGAAGGCATTGCTAACCTTGTAATGGTGGGTGACGAGGAAAAGATCATGGATGGTGCCAGATGGCTGGAAGTGGAACTGGACGGTGTGAAGATCGTCAATCCCGCCACAACTCCCAAATTCGATGAGTATGTGGAGCTTTTGTATGAAACCAGAAAAGCAAAGGGCATGACACCGGAGAAAGCAAGAGAGATCCTGCTCAGTGATTTCCTCACCTTCGGCGTGATCATGGTTAAGGCAAATGATGCAGACGGAATGGTGGCCGGAGCCTGCCATGCAACGGCAGATACCCTTCGTCCCGCTCTGCAGATCTTAAAGACGGCCCCCGGCGTGAAACTGGTATCCGGATTTTTCATCATTGATGTGCCGGATTGCGAATACGGACACAACGGAACCTTCCTGTTTGCGGATTGCGGTCTGAATCAGGATCCTACCGCAGACCAGCTTGCGGCCATTGCGGAATCCTCTGCAAAGAGCTTCCAGTCTCTTGTGGGAGCAAAGCCCATCATTGCTATGTTGTCCCACTCCACAAAGGGATCTGCCAAGCATGAATTGGTAGATAAGGTGGTGGAAGCAACCAAGCTGGCAAAGGAGCAATATCCTTATCTTTGCATCGACGGAGAACTGCAGACAGATGCCGCTCTGGTACCTGCCGTAGCAAAATCCAAAGCACCCGGCAGTGACGTTGCGGGAAGAGCCAATGTACTGGTGTTCCCCAATCTTGACTGCGGTAATATCAGCTACAAGCTGGTACAGCGCCTGGCAAAGGCCGAAGCATACGGTCCCATGCTGCAGGGAATCGCCAAGCCCGTAAACGACCTTTCCAGAGGATGTTCCTGGGAAGATATCGTGGGTGTTGTGGCTTTGACAGCCGTTCAGGCCCAGCTTTTATAAGGAAATTCGTTTTTTCCGCCGGCCCTTTGGACCGGCGGTCTTGACAAATAGTCCGTGTTATTGTATTATGCGAAGGTAATATAATTAGGGAAGTGAGGATATGACATGATCGATGTTCATACACATATACTTCCCGGAATTGATGACGGGAGCCGGTCCTCGCAGGTAAGCAGAGAACTTTTGGAAGAATCGGCGAGGCAGGGCGTCAGCCATATTTGCGCAACCCCGCATTTTTATGCACACAGAGAATCATTTGATCACTTTTTGGAGAAACGGGAACGGGCTCTTGAAAAGGTTCTTTCAAAAAAGAAAGAATGGGGTCCGGTGCCGGCCATTTGTGTGGGTGCAGAAGTATATTACTTCCCAGGTATGGGAAGAGCCGAGCGCCTTGCGGAGCTTTGCTACAGAGGGACGGATTTGCTTTTGGTGGAGATGCCCTTTGATCAGTGGACAGCGGAGGTTGTTGCAGACATCAGACAGATCCTGGAACATCGGGACCTGCGGGTGATCATAGCCCATATTGAGAGATATTACGGTTTTCAAAAGGATAAACGTTATTGGGAGGAAGTTTTTTCCCTTCCGGTGATCCCGCAGCTGAATGCAGGACCGTTTCTCCGCCCGGGCAGGTTGTTCCGCTTTTCCGAAAGAGATTTTTGTCTGAAGTATATAAAGGAAAAGGGTCCTGTTCTTCTGGGAAGTGATTGCCATAATATGGAAAGCAGATGTCCGAATCTGCAAAAAGGAAGGGCAGTGATCGAAGAGAAGATCGGAGGGCAGGCTCTGCAGGAAACAGATACCCTGGGAGAAAAGCTTCTTTTAGGAGATACCGGCGCAGAGTGGTATGAGTAAGTAAACAGGCCCAAAAAGGCGGGAGCAAGGAATGGGACAGAAGAAAAAAAAGATCCTGGTTATTGTCGGATGCGTCCTGTTTGTTGCAGTGATCGCCATAGTAGGCGCTTTGCTGGGAAAGGCAGAAGCAGGCACAAAGGACGAGCTTCTGGAGCAGGCTAAGGCGAAGGAAGTGGCAGAGGGCTCGGGCAATTCGGCTCAAAAGCCCAGAGGCATCATCGATATAGACGGTGATGAATATGCCTATTATGATCAGATAGAAAGTTACCTTCTGCTGGGTACCGATCACAGCGGACAGGAATCCGGACAACAGGAATTTCAGGGGGATCTTGCTGATTTCATCCTTTTATTGGTGATCAACAGGACACAAAAGACTTACACGGCGTTGCAGATCGATCGCGACACCATCGTCCCCGTGGCCATCGGCCTGGATGAGGACGGAGAGATCACAGCGAGCCTGGAACAGCAGATCTGTACAGGTCACTGGTACGGTGATGATCCGAAAGGGTGTGCCGCAAATATGACAGCTACGGTCTCCGCATTTTTGGGAGAGGTTAAGATAAACGGGTACTATGTACTCAATATGGATGATATTCCACTTCTCAATCACGCCATCGGCGGTGTGCAGGTAACCCTGGAGGATGACTTTTCCAGCTGGGACCCGGCTATGGTAAAGGGAGCAACTTTAGAGCTTACCGATCAGCAGGCTGAAATCTTTCTGCACAGCAGAATGGGAATCGGTGACGGAGAAAACACCACGAGAATGGCACGCCAGAGAGCTTATATGGATGCTTTTTACCAGAAGGCTCAGGGACAGATCCGGCAAGAGCCCGGCTTTGTCAATGATATTTACCGGCAGCTTTCGGAAGTGGCGGTTACGGACCTTACCGGTAATGATATTTCGAAGATCACCAACGGTCTGATCGAATTCAAAAGCCGGGGAATTAAGAATTTGCAGGGCGAGAGAACGGTGGAAGAATCAGTTACCGACGGAGAGAAGCATGTGGAGATCTACGTCGATGAAGAAGAGATCACAGAGGTTTTATCGGAAATTTATTCCCTTACGCCTTTGGATGAATAGTCGGCAGCAGCTGACAGATCAGGAATGTATTATGAAAGAGAGTTTTATTGCATGACACAGGAGCAAAAAGAAAGCACGATCCGGATGAAGGACAGCGGATCAGACGTAGTTGAGATCGATCTTGTTGAACTGTTTTCCTATTTTTTATCAAAGATCTGGTTTATCATTGCAGGATTTTTGATCGGCGCTGTTTTAGCGGGAGTGATCACTTACTTTTTTATCAAACCCCTTTATACGGGAACAGCTAAACTGTATATGGTATCCTCTTCCAAGGGATCCGTTGTGGATATTTCCGATCTGAACATCGGTACATCCCTTTCTTCCGATTATGAACAGCTGGTTAAGACCAGACCCATTATCGAAAGCGTGATCGAGAAGATGGATCTTCCCTATGATTATGATCAGATGATGGAGATGCTCAGCGTTTCCACGATTTCCAATACCCGTATCCTGGTACTGAAGTTTACAAGCCAGGATCCTACGGAAGCAAAAGAAGTAACCAATGCGCTGGCTGAGGAAGCCGTTACCAGACTTCCTTCCGTTATGGATACGCCGGAACCGCATATTGCAGAGGAAGCTATTATTCCCGAGCACCGCAGTTCCCCCAGCTACAGCAAAAATATCCTGATCAGCGCCCTTGTGGGAATGCTGCTGGTTATGGGCGTTCTTACACTGCTGTTTGTTCTGGATGATACTCTGGATACAGCAGATGATGTAGAGAAATTCTTCGGCGTGAAACCTCTTACGGTTGTGCCGGAAAGTGATATCGGAGTGCTGAATGAGGCACTGGAAAAGAAAGACAGAAGATTTCGAAAGAAAAAGAAGAATAATAAGGAGGCGGCATCATGAATAAAGTAACACTGACGAAGATGCCGGAGCTTCCTTACGCAATGGAAGAAGCTTTAAACAGGCTTCGTATCAACATCGGTTTTTTGGGCAATGATATTAAGAAGATCATGGTAGTCAGCACCCTTCCCAATGAAGGAAAGAGCTTTATTGCCATTCATTTATGGGAGCAGATGATCAAAGCAGGTACCCCTTCGGTATACCTGGATGCGGATCTTCGCAAATCCATTACCATGACCAAGTATGGCATTGAATCCGATGGAAAAAAGAAGATCGAAGGAACCAGCCAGTATCTGGCCGGTAACAAACATATTAAGGATGTGATCCTGCATACCGATATAGAAGGCGGAGATCTTTTGCCGAATGTGGAAAATGTAGTGAATCCTTCCATGCTCCTTGAGAGCCATCGTTTTGAAGAAATGCTGGATTACATGGCAGAAAATTATCGCTATGTGTTCATAGATTCACCGCCGCTGAATCTGGTTTCCGACGGAGAGCGGATCGGCAGTATGTGTGACGGTGCGATCCTTGTAGTAAGAGGCGGGGAAACATCCCGGAATATGGTCAGAAACTCCATCCAGATGCTGGAGCGTGCCGGCTGTCCTCTTTTGGGAATCGTACTGAACAGAGTAAAGGGCTCCAAAGGCGGTTATTATTACAAACGCTATGGCGGCTACTACGGAGGCAAATACGGTGAGGGTGAGTATTACGCATCCAAGTAAATGCCTCATACCTATTGGTGTCTACCGTGCATGCGCGGTTGCACATATAAACACAGCACTAAAATAATGTGGAAAGGAGGAAGAATAAGAATGAAAATGAGCAAGAAAATCGCTTCTGCAGCACTGGCTTCTCTGCTTGCAGTAAGCATGACTGTATCTGCATTCGCAGCAGATTCCGTATCCGGAAACTCTGTACAGAAGGGTGCAGACGTAATCGCAGATGGCAACGGCGTTGCTGTTGAGGCTAAGGCATCCGGTAAGGTTACCAAGGTTGACGTTAAAGACGGCGCTGCAACTGTAAAGGCTGTTGAGAAGAAGGCTAAAAAGGTTACTCTTGATAAGGTTACCGTTAACGGCAAGACCGCTGAGGTTACTGTTGTAGCTAAGAACGCATTCAAGGGTTCCAAGGCAACTAAGGTTGTTGTTAAGTCCAGCAAGATCAGCATTAAGAAGAACGCATTCAAGGGTTCCAAGAAGAAAATCACACTTGACCTTACCGCTATCAAGAACGGCAAGAACATCAAGCTTAGCAAGTCTCTTGGCCTGAAGAAGGGAAGCACCATCGTTGTTTCCAAGAAAGCTTACAAGAACAAAGCTCTTAAGGCTATTCTGAAAGCGCTCAAGAAAAAAGGCATCAAGATCAAAAAGAAATAATTATTTGTAACAAACAATATTTCTGCATTTAGGTGTTTGTGTTTATACGGATTTTTTAATCTCTAGAGATGCACCTCGCCGAAAGGCGAGGTGACATTTGCTTAGAGGGTCTTTTTTTAATCGGAGAAAGGGCTCGTAAAAGACAAAAAACGGATCGGAGATATAGATATGTTGAAACGATTGAGGGAAAAAGATCATTCTATGATCATACGGATCATTCTGTTGATGGTGTATGATGTAATGGCATTTGTCTTTTGCGATTTTTTTGCATTATATCTTCGTTTTGACTTCAGTATTCAAAAGATGGAGATCAAGTATCTGATCAAGGCGCTTCATTTTCTGCCTGTCAGTATCCCTCTTTTACTTATCATCTTCAGTTTCTTTCATTTGTATACCAGCCTTTGGCTGTATGCCAATGAACGGGAGATGTTCAATACCGTCCTCGGCGCTATGCTGGTGGGATTTTGTCAGGATATTCTGATGACCCTTTTAAATGCCCACATGCCGCGGTCGTTCTACGTCATGTTCCCCTTTTTATTTGTGATATTTTCTGTTGTGGGACGGTTTTTTTACCGGTTCCTCAGAATGGTGCGCCATGTGCTGTCCATGCGTATGCAAAAAAGCTCTTCCCGGATCATGCTGATCGGTGCGGGAGATGCGGGAAGAATGATCATCAATGAGATCAACCACAGTGAGCACCTGACATCGGAGGTGGTATGTGCTATCGACGACGATCCCACAAAGAAGGGAAAGTATATTCGTGGCGTGCCTATTGTAGGCGGCAGAGAGCAGATCATGGAGTGCGTGGAAAAATACGGGGTGGACCAGATCGTGCTGGCCATGCCTTCCATTACCAAGGCAGAGCAGAAAGGCATTTTGGAGATCTGCAAGGAATCCGGCTGTAATATCAAGATTTTGCCCGGTATTTATCAGCTTTTGAATAATGAAGTCAGCGTGAAGAAATTGCGTGATGTGGAGATCGAAGATCTTTTGGGAAGAGAACCCATATCCGTAAATATGGATATCATTCTTGGCTATGTAAAAGGAAAGACAGTACTTGTTACGGGTGCGGGGGGATCCATCGGTTCCGAGATCTGCAGACAGATCGCTGCCCACGATCCGAAGTCGCTGGTACTGTTTGATATTTATGAAAATACTACCTATGACCTGCAGCAGGAGCTGAGAAGAAATTTCCCGGAGCTGAATCTGGTTGTATTGATCGGTTCTGTGCGCAATACCCACAGAGTTGAGGAAGTGTTTGAAAAATACCGGCCTGATATTGTATTCCATGCAGCAGCCCATAAGCATGTGCCGCTGATGGAAGCAAGTCCCAACGAGGCTATTAAAAACAATGTATTCGGTACCCTGAACTGTGCCAGAAGTGCCAATAAGTGGCACACCAAACGGTTTGTGCTGATCTCTACCGATAAGGCAGTGAATCCCACCAATATCATGGGGGCTACCAAGCGCCTTTGCGAAATGATCATTCAGGCCATGGCAAGGACCACCAGCGGAACCGAGTATGTGGCCGTACGTTTCGGAAATGTATTGGGATCCAACGGATCGGTGATCCCGCTTTTCAGAAAACAGATCGAAGAGGGAGGCCCGGTAACGGTTACGGACCGCAGGATCATTCGGTACTTTATGACCATTCCGGAGGCTGTCAGCCTGGTATTACAGGCAGGAGCATATGCAAAAGGCGGGGAGATCTTTGTGCTGGATATGGGTGAGCCTGTCAGCATAGATGATCTGGCAAGAAATCTGATCAAGCTTTCCGGCTTTAAACCGGATGAAGATATTAAGATCGAATATACAGGCCTTCGTCCCGGCGAAAAGCTGTATGAAGAAATGCTCATGGACGAAGAAGGCATGCAGGATACGGAAAATGCCCTGATCCATATCGGAAAGCCCATTGAGTTTGATGATGAGAGCTTTTTTGCGCAGCTTGATATTTTGAAAAAAGTGGCTTATCAGGATGACGAAGAGGGCAGAAAGATGGTACAGGAAATGGTACCGACCTATCGCATCGGAAATACCGCGGGATAAAAAAGCAGGCAATTCATACTGAGCCATGCTTTAGGAGGAGATAAAATGGACCAGAACGGCGGAAGACAAAAGCGTGTTACGGAAGGCGGAAAAGGAGTTTCCAGAAGAGGAAGCGGCCTGGGAACCGGCAGCGTAGGAAACGGCGCTATGAACGGGAGAAATCCCGGAAGCCGGGACGGTGGCTCAGGCGCCGGCGGAGGCGGCATGAAATTTATCATACTGCTCATCGCACTGCTTCTTGGCGGTGGTGGGGGCAGTATTGCTTTTCTCGGAGGCGGATCCTCTGAACCTGCTACGCAGACGACTCAGGAGGCGGTATCCCAAACCGGCCAGGGGCAGGAACAGGCAGGTGACCAGAGCAGTCAAAGTCAGGCGCCCTCTTTGCTGGGAATGCTTTCCGGTTTTTCAGGGGGCACCCAGACGGCAAGTACTTCCTGGAAGGACGGAACATCCAATACAGGGAAGCTGGACCGGACCGTGGCTTCCGGAGCAAGAGAAAAAAGAACACAGATCAAAGGCAACGGCACTGACACTGTGACCATAATGGTCTATCTTTGCGGAACGGATCTGGAGAGCCGCAGCGGTATGGCCTCTAATGATATAGCGGAAATGTGCAAGGCAAATCTTTCCGACAAGGTCAACATCCTTCTGTATACCGGCGGTTGCAAAGGCTGGAAGACGGATGGGATCAGCAATAGCACGAATCAGATCTATCAGGTGACCAAAGGGGGCCTGAAGCGTCTTGTGGACGATGACGGCGAAAAGAAAATGACGGACCCCGACACGTTGTCCTATTTTATCAAATGGTGCAGTGAAAACTATCCCGCAGACCGGAACGAACTGATCTTCTGGGATCACGGCGGCGGATCTTTGAGCGGATACGGTTATGATGAGAAATTTGCCACTGCAGGTTCCATGAATCTGGCAGGGATCGATAAGGCCCTGAAAAACGGCGGCGTAACCTTCGATTTTATCGGCTTTGATGCCTGCCTGATGGCAACGCTGGAGACGGCGCTGACGTTGGATCCTTATGCGGATTATATGATCGCATCGGAAGAGACGGAGCCCGGTATCGGATGGTATTATACGGACTGGCTTTCGGAGCTTTCCGCCAATACATCCATGGATACCATTGAGATCGGTCAGAAGATCTGCGACGATTTTGTATCTACCTGTGCACTTCGCTGCCAGGGCCAAAAGACCACCCTGTCTGTTATCGATCTTTCGGAGATCTCACAGACGGTACCGGAGAAACTGAGCACCTTTGCGGAAAATACCGGTGAAATGATCCGCAGTGACGGATTCCAGGATGTAAGTAATGCAAGAGCAGGCTGCAGGGAATTTGCGGTGTCTTCCAAGATCGATCAGATTGACCTGGTGAATTTTGCCCAGAATCTGGGAACAAACGAGGCGGGCGCTTTGACGGATGCCCTTCTTTCCGCAGTAAAATACAACAGAACATCTTCCAATATGACCAATGCCTATGGCGTTTCCATTTATTTCCCGTACAAACGGGCCGGAAAGGTGAATCAGGCGCTGAACACCTATCAGAGTATCGGACTGAGCGAGGAATACGGAAAATGTATCCAGTCCTTTGCCGGTATGGAAACAGGCGGACAGCTGGCCGGCGGCGGAGCGGGATCTCCTCTGGATGCCCTGATGGGACTTGGAGGCAGTGCGGGATCCTCAGGACAGACCACAGGGTCCGATGCTATCGGTGCTTTGCTGGGGGCCTTTTTATCGGGAGGCAGATCCATGCCGGGCGTGGAATCGGAAGCAGCGGATTTCATGCAGGATTCTACTGTCTTTGATCCGGAGCAGGCATCGGATTATATTGCGGCAAACAGTTTTGACGATTCCCTTCTTGTATGGGAGCAGGACGATCAGGGAAGACATCTTTTGGCACTTCCCGATGAGCAGTGGGACAAGATCCAGACCCTTCTTGTAAATATGTACTATGATGACGGGGAAGGTTATGTGGATCTGGGTCTGGATAATCTGTATGAGTTTGAAGACGGAAAGCTTGTGGGAGATACGGATAATACCTGGCTTTCCATTGATAACCAGCCGGTGGCTTTCTACTATGAGAGTACCGTAAAAGACGGAGACGACGAAGTGATCACGGGCTACGTTCCCGTACTGATCAACAGCAAAAGAGCTAATCTGATCCTGGTATTTGACAAGGAAAATCCTTACGGCTATATCGCAGGTGCCCGTTATGACTACAAAGGCCATGAGACGGATACCGTGGCAAAGAGTCTGACAGAGCTTACCGAGGGTGATAAGATTGAGTTTGTGGCAGATTATTACAGCTACAACGGATCTTATCGTGATACCTATGTGATCGGTGATGCCTGGAGCTATCATGAGAACGCTATGATCAGCAACACGGATGTACAGGGGAAGACGGTGATCACTTATCTTCTGACGGATTTTTACAACAGACAGCACTATGCGCCGGCTATCGAGCAGTAAAGCCGACAGAAACCGTAACAACAGGCAATAAAATATAAACGGATAAGGGGGAGACGGGATGTACGAACAGGGACAGCTTTGGATCGCACAGAATGAAAAGGGCGAAAGGATCTGCATGTCGCCGGCACTTTTAAACAGACACGGTCTTGTGGCCGGAGCCACGGGAACGGGAAAAACCGTTACCTTAAAGGTGATGGCGGAGAGTTTTTCCGATATGGGAATCCCTGTCTTTCTGGCGGATGTGAAAGGGGATCTGTCCGGCTGCGCTTTGCCGGGAGCCGACAATGAAAATATGCTGGCGCGGAAGGCAAAATTCGGACTGGATGCTACGAGCTTTTCCTATCGGGGCTATCCTGTGACCTTTTGGGATATTTTCGGAGAAAAAGGAATTCCCCTTCGTACCACCATTTCCGAGATGGGCCCCCTGCTTTTAGCCAGACTGATGGATTTAAATGACCTTCAGACGGATATTTTGAATATTGTCTTTAAGATCGCGGATGACTGCCGGCTTTTGCTGGTGGATACCAAGGATCTGAAGGCCATGTTGAACTATGTAGCCGAAAACAGCAGCGAGTTTGAAACAGATTACGGAAAAATGAGCTCCGTTTCCATTGCTGCCATTGTACGGGCAGTGGTGGCCCTGGAGATCGCCGGCGGCGATACCTTTTTCGGGGAACCGGCTTTGAAGGTAACGGACTGGTTTTCTGTGAGTCCCGAAGGAAAAGGCATGATCAATGTGCTGGATTCTTCTTCGCTGATCCAGAACGGAACCCTGTATTCCACCTTCCTGCTGTGGCTCCTCAGCGAACTGTTTGAGACCCTGCCGGAAGTAGGGGATCTGGATAAACCCAAAATGGTATTTTTCTTTGATGAGGCTCATCTTTTGTTCAAAGATGCGCCGAAGGCTTTGCTGGATAAGATCGAGCAGGTGGTAAAGCTGATCCGTTCCAAAGGCGTGGGCATCTATTTTTGCACCCAGAATCCCAAGGATATCCCCGGCGGCGTTCTGGCCCAGCTTGGCAATAAGGTACAGCATGCCCTGCATGCCTATACACCGGCAGAGCAAAAGGGCGTAAAGGCAGCTGCGGAATCCTTCCGGGAAAACCCCGAGTTTAACACCTATGAGACCATTATGAGTCTGGGAACGGGAGAAGCGGTGATCTCCTTTATGGGAGAGGACGGCGTTCCCCAGATTGTCCAAAGAGCATGGATCCTTCCGCCCATGTCCTTTATGGGACCCATTGATGATGCAAGGCGGGATGCAAGCATAAAGGGAAGCCTTTTGTATACCAAATACGCAAACAGCTATGATCCCGACTCAGCTTATGAATTCTTAGAGCGGAAAGGCATTGCGGATGCGGAGGAAAAAGAGCGGCTTTTGCAGGAAGAAAACGAGCGCAAACAGAGAGAAAAAGAGGAAAAAGAAGCCTTAAAGCAGCAACAGAAAGAAGAAGCAGCTGCCCAGAGGGAAGCTATTCGGGAAGAAAAAGCCGCCCAGAAAGCGGAAGAGATGAAGCAGCGCAAAGCGGAGCGGGAAAAAGAGCTTCGGGAAAAAGCGGCCCAGCGTCAAAAGGATCGGGCTGTAAAGTCTGTTGGAAATACCGTGGCCGGAACCGTAGGCCGTGAGCTGGGGAAACAGGCCGGAAAGAGCTTTGGAAAGTTCGGCAAGACTTTAGGCGGCAATGTGGGCGCATCCCTCGGAAGAGGATTGTTCGGTAATCTGTTTAAAAGCTGATCACAGGAGCTTGAATGCATATGAGCATGGAACAGGAAGACAAAAACAGAGCACAGAAGGTTGTGATCACCAGAGCTATGGTGCGGGAGCATACCCGGTCCATTTGCAGGGAAAACGGCCTTGATGAGGCGTTTTTCGAAAGCTTTTGGGAACAGCTTTGTGCAGATGACGGCGTGTATCTGGAGTATGTCTACTACCTGATCCACGGTGATTTCAAAGGAAAAGAAAAGGTAGAGGGCGTTTCGGTTGTGGATATTCTGATCTGGCAGATCGATCATTTCAAAGCACAGCTGGATGTGGATACCACACTTACCAAAAGACGCTCGGGCAGTATGGTGCTCCTTGCCTTTGACACTTTTATGAAGATGAAAAAAGATCCCCGGCGGTATCTGTCAAAGCTTCGGGAAGACACGGGAACCGATTATCCGGGGAAATTTAACGGAATCTAGCAATTTGAGGAAAAATCCGTTGACAAATCCTTTTATGGTTTGGTATAATCTGCTTTGTGTGAATAGGAGCGGGCGGCTATGAATCTGACCGAATATCTTGAATCCGAAGGAAAAGAGAAAGAGCTTGCGGTAACTTACGGCGGTACTTTACCGGAAATAGCAGGCAGGACGATTGAGATCACAAAGCCCCTGGCCCTGACACTGAAGATCACCGGCATCTCGAGAAAAGAGATCCTGATGGAAGGCGACAGCGTGTTACACTGCAGGGTTTCCTGTGACAGATGCCTGTCCGATGTGGATTTGGAAGTACCTTTTACCATCAGTGAGAGGATCAGAGAGCAGGATATTCTGGAGCCGGATGAGGATTTTGAGCTTACCGGATGTCTGGAAGGGTATGAGCTCTCCACAGACAGGCTGTTGGAAGAAGCGATTATGACGGCTTTTCCCGCCAAGGTTCTTTGCAGAGAAGACTGCAAGGGAATCTGCAAGGTTTGCGGACAGAATCTGAATGAAGGCGACTGCGGTTGCGATGATTTTGTTCCCGATCCGAGAATGGCAGCCATCGGTGATCTGTTTGCAGCAGTTAACAAAGACAAATAACAATATCATTTGTCTCTTATATAAGACTACAGACTGCAGATGCAGTTTTGACAAGGAGGTGTAAGATATGTCCATCTGTCCTAAGAACAAATCTTCCAAAGGAAGAAGAGATCAGAGAAGAGCAAACTGGAAAATGAGTGCTCCGACCTTGGTAAAATGTTCTAAGTGTGGCGCCCTGATGATGCCCCACAGAGTATGCAAGAAGTGCGGAAGCTACAATAAGAAAGAGATCATTTCCACTGAAGATTGATCTAAGCTGAAAGCAAAGGTCCGATGCCAGGTGCATCGGGCTTTTTTATTTCCTTGTAAGATTGCTTTTTTTGCCTTTTTTTAGTATAGTATAAGTTAGCGTTTTTATGTGGTTTATAAGAGGAGGAGAATGAAAAATGGCGGCACAAACAAAGGTAGTGCTGGATGCTATGGGAGGCGATCACGCGCCACAGGAGATCGTTAAAGGCGGCGTGGAAGCACTGGAAAAGAGCACGGATCTTTTCCTGTATATGCTGGGCGATGAAGAAGCGGTAAAACGCGAGCTTGGGAAATATACTTACGATGAGAGCAGGGTGGAAGTGATCCACTGTTCTGAGACCATCGAAATGGCAGAACCGCCGGTAAGAGCGGTACAGAAGAAGAAGGATTCATCCATCGTAAAAGGAATGACCATGATCCGGAAGGGAGAGGCAGATGCTTTTGTATCTGCAGGCAGCACCGGAGCTGTTTTGGTAGGCGGTCAGCTTCTGGTGGGAAGACTGAAGGGGATTGAACGGGCACCCCTTGCCCCCTTGATCCCTACGGATAATGAAAAGGGATGCTCCCTCTTGATCGACTGCGGTGCCAATGTGGATGCCAGACCTTCCATGCTGGTACAGTTTGCCAAGATGGGCAGTATTTACATGGAAAGCATCATGGGAGTACAGAATCCCAAAGTGGGAATCGTGAATATCGGTGCCGAGGAAGAAAAAGGCAATGCCCTTGTAAAAGAAACATTCCCTCTCTTAAAAGAATGCCCGGATATTAATTTTGTGGGTTCCGTAGAAGCAAGGGATATTCCGGCAGGAGCCGTGGATGTGGTAGTCTGCGAGGCTTTTACGGGTAATATCATACTGAAAATGTACGAAGGGGTGGCTCTCATGCTGCTGGCCAAGGTGAAAAAGGGACTCCTTTCCACCCTGCGCAGCAAGATCGGTGCCCTTATGGTGAAGCCTGCGCTGAAAAAGACGCTGAAGGCATTCTCCATGGATCAGTACGGCGGAGCACCCATGCTGGGTCTCAAAGGTCTTGTAGTCAAGACCCACGGGAACAGCGAGAGTGTGGAGATCGCCAATTCGATCCTGCAGTGTGTACAGTTCAAAGAAGCGAAGATCAACGAGAAGATCAGTGGGCAGATTTCCCACAGTGAGGCATAAACAAAATGGACAGAATATTTGAGCTTTTATCGGAAGCCATCATAGAGATCATGCAATGTGATGTCAGTGAATTGAAAATGGATACATCCTTCGAAAAGGACCTGGGAATGGATTCCCTGGATGCTTACCAGGTACTGCTTCGGGTGGAGGAGGAACTTTCTGTCAAAATCCCCCCTGAAAAAGTGGAAAAACTGGTGACCATAGAGGATGCCCTTTCGCTGATCCAAAGCGTGGTTGAAAAAAGCGGGGAAGGCGATAACAATGATTAAGCCGGACTGCGAAAAACTGCAACAGAAAATGGGTTATCGCTATCAAGATGAAGGGCTGCTTTTGCAGGCACTGACTCATACATCTTTTGCGAATGAACAGACGATCCATAAACAGAAGAATTACGAACGGATCGAATTCTTAGGGGATGCAGTATTGGAAATGGTCAGCAGCGACTATTTTTACAATCATCATCCGGATTCCACTGAGGGAGATCTGACCAAGATGCGTGCGGCGGCGGTATGTGAAAGTGCTCTTGCCATCACGGCTTCTGACCTGGGTCTTGGAGAATTCATCCGTCTGGGAAAAGGCGAGGAAGCCACCGGCGGAAGAGAGAGAGCATCTATTCTTTCGGATGTGGTGGAAGCGCTCATCGGCTCTGTTTATCTGGACGGGGGCCTTGCACCGGCGAAGGAATTCATTCACAGATTCGTTTTAAACGATCTGGAAACCAAGCAGCTGTTTTACGATGCCAAGTCTAATCTTCAGGAGCTGATGGCGCAAAGAGGAATGGGTGAACCGGAGTACCGGCTGCTTTCGGAAAGCGGTCCGGAGCATCTGAAGGTATTTGAAACCTGTGTATTTGCCGGAGAGCAGGTATTGGGAAAAGGAAGCGGCAGATCCAAGAAAGCCGCACAGCAGCAGGCGGCCACTGCGGCATTGAAGCTGCTACTTGAAAAATCATGATTTGGGATGGAAATACGGAATGTATCTGAAAAGTATAGAAGTACACGGCTTTAAGTCTTTTGCAAATAAGATCTTATTTGAATTTCACAACGGAATCACCGGTATAGTAGGACCTAACGGGTCCGGTAAATCCAATGTTGCGGATGCGGTCCGCTGGGTGCTGGGTGAGCAGTCTGTCAAGCAGCTGCGTGGTGCCAGCATGCAGGACGTGATCTTTGCGGGTACCCAGAACAGAAAGCCTCTGGGCTATGCCTATGTGGCCATTACCCTGGATAACAGCGATCATTCTCTGGCCATTGACTATGATGAAGTGGTAGTGGCAAGGCGCTTGTATCGTTCCGGTGAAAGTGAGTATCTGCTAAACGGCACAGTATGCCGCCTGAAGGATGTAAACGAGCTGTTTTACGATACCGGTATCGGTAAAGAAGGCTATTCCATCATCGGACAGGGCCAGATCGATAAGATCCTTTCCGGTAAACCGGAGGAAAGAAGAGAGCTCTTTGACGAAGCTGCCGGTATTGTGAAGTTTAAACGCCGGAAGAATGAAGCGGTAAAACGTCTCGAGCATGAAAAGCAAAACCTTCTTCGTGTCAATGACATTCTCGCGGAGATCGAGGGTCGGAAAAATCCTTTGGAGAAGCAGTCTGACAAGGCAAAGACCTATCTTCGGAAAAAGGAAACCCTGAAAAATCTGGATGTGAACGTGTTCCTTCTGGAAAACGAAAAGCTGGTGAACACACTGGCGGAAACCGGGGAAAAATATGATGAGGCCTCGGAGCAACTGGAAGAGGCCAACAATTCATTTTCCCATATCAAAGATGAATATGAAAAAGTAGCATCGAATCTGGAGCGGCTGGAAGAAATGATCACGGAGGGGCAGAACAAGATCTCTTCTGCTTCCGAGATCAGAAGCAAGCTGGAACTGCAGATCGGTGTCCTGAAAGAGCAGATCCGCGCTGCAGGAGATAACAAGGAGCATTTTGTAAACAGACAGAATGCCATTAACGAGCAGCTGGCAGAGCGGGAAGAAGAAAAAAATAAAGTCCTGGAAGAGAAAAAGTCCTATGACCTGGAACTGGAGAGCATGGAAAAGGTGCTTTCCGGGGCTCTTTCCCGGGTAACATCCCTGCAGCAGCAGATGGATGGCTGCAACGAAAAGATCGAAGAGAGCAACAGCAGCATCATCGAGGGGCTGAATCAGCGGGGTGCCATTAAATCAGAGATCGCAAGACTGGATTCCTTAAAGGAGCAGAGCGCCATCAGAAGAAGTGAGCTTTCTGCCCGGCTTTTGCGTGCAAGAAGCGATGAGGAAGAACATGAAACGGAGATCGCTTCCCTGCGTGAGGTATTTGAGAAAGTCAGCAAGGAGATCACCGGACTGAACGAAACCCAGTCCAAACTGGAAGAAAAGAATTCCGAACTGACGGAGGAACTGTCGGGAAAAGACCAGATGCTCCGGGATACCCAGGTAAAATACCATGAGGCAAAATCCAAACTGGAGGCCATCAAGGGAATCAGCGAGCGCTACGAAGGATACGGTAACAGTATCCGGCGGGTCATGGAACAAAAAGAGCAGGAAAAGGGTATTATCGGCGTCGTAGCGGATATCATTAAAGTGGATCCCAAATACGAAACCGCAATTGAGACTGCCCTTGGCGGTAATATCCAGAATATCGTAACGGAAGATGAGCCTACGGCCAAGAAAATGATCGAGCTGTTGAAACGGGAAAGAGCCGGTCGTGCCACCTTTTTGCCGTTGACATCCATTACCAAACCCCAGGAGTTTAAAACCCCGGAGGTATTGGATGAAAAGGGGGTCATCGCCCTGGCTTGCGATCTGGTGCAGATCGACAAAAAATACAGCAACGTGGCCAAAACACTTTTGGGCAGGATCGTTGTGGTGGAGAATGTGGACCTTGCTTTCCGCATCGCCAAAAAGTTTGATTACGGTGTCAGGATCGTAACGCTGGAGGGAGAACTGCTGGTTCCCGGCGGAGCTGTCAGCGGCGGTGCCTTCAAGCATTCCGGTAATCTCCTGGCCAGAAGAAGAGAAATGACCGATCTGGAAGAAAGCGTAAAGGGATTTTTGCGCAGTATCGACGAACTTCTTTCCGATATCGAAAAAGCCAAGGAAGAGCGGAAGGGTGTTCGCAGGCAGATCGAAGAGACCAGAGAACTGATCCAGAAGAAATTTATTGAGCAGAATACCGCAAGACTGAACGTGATGACGGCCCAGGAAAAGAAAGACCAGGCCGGCGCCGGCATGGAACAGCTGAAAGAAGAAGCCGGCGAGCTGGAAAAGACACTGGCCGAGCTGGATCAGCAGCGGGAAGAAGCAAGCGAAAAACTGAAAGAGTCCGAGGCAAAAGAAAAGGAATGCCAGAAGATCATCGAAGAGAATCAGAGTCTTTTGGATGAGCTGGCAGTGCAGGAGACCGAAGCCTCCGACAAGGTGGCAAGGATCCGTACGGAGACAGAGGTCTGCCAGCAAAAGCAGCAGTTTATGCAGCAGAACGTGGATCGAATCACTGCGGATATCCAGCGTGTCAGAGAAGAGCTGGAAGAAGTTGTCAGAACCCTGGAGCAGGCCGGCAGCGATGTAAAGCAGAAGGAAGAAGATATCGAAAAGCTGACTGCCACTATCGAAGCTTCTTATTCTGCCCAGGATGAAGACAGGGAAAAACTGGAAGAATATCAGAAAAAGAAACAGGAGATGACGGAAAAGCAAAAGAACTTTTTCAAAGAACGAGAAGAGCTTTCCGACAAAATCTCTACTCTGGATAAAGAGGTATATCGTCTCGGCGCCCAGAAAGAGCGGATGCAGGAGACCATTGATAACCGCATCAGCTACATGTGGGAGGAATACGAGATCACCCTTTCCGATGCGGCGTCCTTAAAAGACGAGGAAATGACCGATCTTGGGGGCATGAAAAAAGAGATCGCCACCCTGAAAGACGAGATCAAATCCCTTGGAGATGTAAATGTAAACGCCATTGAAGAATACAGGGAGCTGATGGAACGTTACACCTTCCTGAGCAATCAGCATGACGACCTGATCGAAGCGGAAGAACAGCTTCGGAAACTCATCGAAGATCTGGATGAAAATATGCGTACCCAGTTTACGGAAAAATTCGGTCAGATCTGTGTGGAATTTGATAAGGTGTTCAAGGAAATGTTCGGCGGCGGACAGGGATCTTTGGAACTGCAGGAAGAAGAGGATGTGCTGGAAGCAGGCATCCGGATCACGGCACAGCCCCCGGGAAAGAAACTGCAGAACATGATGCAGCTTTCCGGTGGAGAAAAGGCCCTGACAGCCATTGCGCTGCTCTTTGCCATCCAGAACTTAAAGCCTTCGCCCTTCTGTCTGCTGGACGAGATCGAGGCAGCCCTGGACGATTCCAACGTAGGCCGCTTTGCGGGATATCTGCATAAGCTTACCAGACATACCCAGTTTATCGTCATCACCCACAGAAGAGGTACCATGGAGCGGGCTGACCGTCTTTACGGTATCACCATGCAGGAAAAAGGTGTATCCGCACTGGTATCCGTAGACCTGATCGAAAAAGAGCTGGATAAGATGGACGCGGCGTCGGATAAGGCAGCAAAAGCAGCAAAGTAAAAAAGCAGGAGACCATCAGGAATGGAAGATAACACAACACAGAATACACAAACCGGGACCACAGCACCTACCCATGCACCCAGAACGGCAGCCGAAGCGGTTGCCATGATGAAGGGCATTGCTTACGAACCTACGGCAGAAGAAATCCAAAAGGCACAGCAGGATCAGGAGCGGATCCGGGAAGAGCGCAGGCTGGAAAAGGAAGAAGAGGAGCGCAAAAAAGCGGAGGAAGAGGCCAGAGCTTTGGAAGCCGCTTCCGGCGCATCCCAGGGATTATTTGAAAAATTAAAAGACGGACTGACCAAGACGAGAAACAATTTTGTCAGCGGTCTGGATGCGGTTTTTTCCGGCGCATCTGCCATAGACGATGATTTCTATGAAGAACTGGAAGAAGTGCTCATCATGGGAGATCTTGGGGTACATGCCACGGAAAAGATTCTGGATGATCTGCGGGAACAGGTAAAGGCAAGAAGGATCAAGGAGCCTTCTGAGTGTAAGGAGATCCTTATCGAGAGCATTCGTTCCCAGATGCAGGTAGACCCGGAGGCCTACAGATTTGAGCAGGAACAGTCCATCGTACTTGTGATCGGTGTAAACGGTGTGGGAAAGACTACCACTGTGGGAAAGCTTTCCTCTAAGATGAAGCAGAGCGGCAGACGGGTGCTGATGGCGGCAGCGGATACCTTTCGTGCGGCAGCCACCGAGCAGCTTGAAGAATGGGCCAACAGAGCCGGGGTGGAGATCATCACCGGAGCGGAAGGGGCAGATCCTGCCAGCGTGGTGTTTGATGCGCTGAGCGCAGCCAAGGCCAGAAAGACGGACATTCTTTTTTGCGATACCGCAGGGCGTCTTCACAATAAAAAGAACCTGATGGAAGAGCTTAAGAAGATCAACCGTATCATTGAACGGGAGTTTCCCAATGCCCGCAGGGAAAACCTGGTGGTTTTGGATGCCACCACGGGACAGAACGCGCTGAACCAGGCAAGGGAATTTGCCCAGGTAGCGGATCTTACCGGAATCGTACTGACCAAAATGGACGGTACCGCTAAGGGAGGCATTGCCGTAGCCATCCAGTCTGAGCTGGGTATTCCGGTAAAATATATCGGTGTGGGCGAAAAGATCGAGGATCTGCAGAAATTTGATCCCGATGCATTTGTAAGAGCAATATTCGATTAAGAAAGTAAAGGAGCTTTGAGGTGTCATGGGAAAAGAAACGGTAAAAGGCGGCATCGATCCGGAGGAAAAGATGCTGACGCTGGAAAAATTCGAGGAAGCATCCGAGAAGGTGAAGGAAGTAACCCTTCCCACGGATCTGATCTACAGTGCTTATTTAAGTGATGCAACGGATAATAAGGTCTATTTAAAGCCGGAAAACATGCAGTTTACCGGTGCTTATAAGGTAAGGGGAGCGTATTACAAGACCAGTACCCTTTCCGAGGAAGATCGGGCAAAGGGAATCATTACCGCATCTGCGGGAAATCATGCCCAGGGCGTGGCCCTTGCGGCGAAAAAGTATGGTTCCAAGGCAGTGATCGTAATGCCCACCACCACACCGCTGATCAAGGTAAACCGCACCAAAAGCTATGGTGCCGAAGTAGTGCTCTACGGAGATGTTTATGATGAAGCCTGCGCCAAAGCATTAGAGCTGGCTAAGGAGCATGGCTATACCTTTATTCATCCTTTTGACGATCTGGCGGTGGCAACGGGACAGGGGTCCATTGCCATGGAGATCATAAAGGAACTGCCGCTGGTAGATTATATTCTGGTGCCCATCGGCGGAGGCGGACTGGCAACAGGCGTTTCTACCCTGGCAAAGCTTTTAAATCCCAAGATCAAAGTCATCGGCGTTGAGCCTTCCGGTGCAAACTGTCTGCAGGCTTCCCTGAAAAACGGAAAGGTTACCACCCTTGACAGTGTTAATACCATTGCGGACGGTACTGCGGTCAAGACACCGGGACAAAAGATCTTCCCTTATCTGAAACAGAATCTGGATGATATTATCACCGTGGATGATGAAGATCTGGTGGTATGCTTTTTGGATATGGTGGAAAACCATAAGATGATCGTTGAAAATTCCGGCCTTCTGACTGTGGCAGCAGCCAAGAAGCTGCAGGTTAAAGGTAAAAAGATCGTCTGCATCCTTTCCGGAGGAAACATGGATGTGATCACCATGTCTTCCGTAGTGCAGCAGGGTCTGATCCTGCGTGACCGGATCTTTACCGTTTCCGTACTTCTGCCGGATAAGCCGGGTATGCTTACCAAGGTTTCCTCCGTCATCGCAGGCGAGAACGGAAATGTGATCAAACTGGAGCATAACCAGTTTGTATCCATTAACAGAAATGCTGCGGTTGAGCTTCGTATCACCATGGAAGCATTCGGAACGGAGCATAAAGAATCCATTATGAAAGCCTTGGAAGAAGGAGGCTTCCGCCCGAAGGTGGTCAGAACGAATATTTAAGAAGGGAGCAGAATGGTGAGACAACGCTTTTGGCGAAGTGAAATGCTGTTTTTGGCCGCATACAGTCTGTGGCTTGTATTTGCTGC
>JAIKWF010000133.1 GCA_024685005.1 Lachnospiraceae bacterium | reverse complement strand
GCGAGAGCAGAAGCCGCTTTACCTATGATATGGCTTATACCGTTGTCCTGACCAAGAACTTTAACATCAAACAGGAGCAGGACTTCTTGAAATACCTGGAGTCCATGGGCGAGAAGGCTTCCATCACCGTGGAAGGCGAGTACGCAGCCATGAAAGTTTCCACCGATGATCCCGGACTCGTGCTCCAGAGAGCATTGAATTTCGGTGAACTTACCGACGTATCTATTAAAAATGTAAAACATGACGGAAAGAAACCGGAAAAGACCGCAGCAGCTTCTCCTGCTGAAGAAGAGAAAAAGCAGTCCGATCCTTCCACTTGGAAAGATTTCGGTTTTGTGACCATTTCCGTAGGTGATGGTATCTCCGCTGTATTTAAAGATCTCGGAGTAGATGAGATCATTTCCGGCGGACAGACCATGAATCCCAGCACGGATGATATCCTGCATGCCATCGAAAAGATCGAAGCCAAGACCATTTATGTTCTTCCCAATAACAAGAACATCATCATGGCTGCAAACCAGGCCAGAGATCTGACCAAGGATAAAGAGATCATCGTGGTTCCTTCCAAAACCGTACCTCAGGGTATCGCAGCCATCATTAACTGCATGCCCGAAGCTTCCGGTCAGGAAAACCTGGATGCCATGACAGAGGCTATGAGCCTTGTATCCACAGGTCAGGTGACCTACGCGGTAAGAGATACCTCCATTGATGACAAAGAGATCCATAAAGACGACATCATGGGTATCGGCGACAAGGGCCTTTTGGCTGTGGGAACTTCCATTGAAGAGACCACCCTCGACATGATCGACGAGATGATGAAGCAGCAGGGCGGTGAGCTTGTAAGTATTTACTACGGCGAAGGCATCACCCAGGATGATGCGGATGCCCTTGCTGAAAAGGTTAGAGAAAAATACGGGGATTGTGACGTAGAACTTGTAGCCGGCGGTCAGCCGATCTACTACTATCTTGTTTCAGTGGAATGATCCTTCATGAATATTGCGGATTCTATCATAACGATAAAGGGCATCGGTGAAAAAAACGCTGCCCTTTTTCAAAAATTAAAGATCGAAACCGTTGCGGATCTTTTGTATCATTTTCCGAGAGATTATGAACAAATGCCCCCGGCCACATCCCTTCGGGAGGCCGAAAAGGCAGGCGGCGGAAAATGCGCTATCAAAGCGGGCATCCTGACGGCGCCTACCCTGCGCCGCTTCGGAGGCAAAACACTAGTATCCTTTGAAGCAGGAGACGAATTCGGCGACCGGTTTAAGGTGTCCTATTTCAATATGCCTTTTCTGGCCAAAACCTTGAAAAAGGGCAAACGCTGTGTCTTTTACGGAAGCGTTCTGAAAAAAAACAATGCAAACGTAATGACCCAGCCGAAGATGATCGCAGGCGAAGAATATGCGAAGATCTGCGGCGCTTTTTATCCTATATATGCCAAAACAAAGGGCCTTACGGATGCCATGATCCAAAAATGCGTCCGTCTTGCCCTGACTGAACTGAAGAAGAACGTCGAAACTACAGACTTTAACGAATACTTGCCGGAAGAGATCGTTGCAAAGAGAAAACTGATACCGGTTCTTCCCTCTTTGGAAACGATTCATTTTCCCTCTGGTAAAGAATCTTTACTGAAAGCAAGAGAACGCTTCTCCTATGAGGAGTTGTTCCTTTTTCTGCTGTCCGTTAAATCCCGCGTCGGCACAAAAAGCCCGAATCTTTTGCCTATGAAAGAAGCAAAAGAGGCAAAAGGGCTGATCAAAGGACTGCCCTATGAACTGACCGGCTCTCAAAAGCAGGCGTATCAGGCGATCCTTTCCGACCTTGCCTCGCCCTATTGCATGAACAGGCTGCTCCAGGGAGACGTTGGCTGCGGGAAGACCATAGTGGCATTTCTTGCCCTCCTTACCGCGGCATCAAACGGATATCAGTCCGTTATGATGGCACCCACGGAAGTACTGGCCGGGCAGCACTATGAGCAGCTTGTTTCGCTGACAGAGCGTTTTAACCTTCCCATACAACCGGCTTTATTAACCGGTTCGGTGAAGGCTTCCGAAAAAAAGCGGATCTATGCCGATGCAAAAGAAGGCAGCATCAACGTTCTCATCGGAACCCATGCGCTTTTGCAGGAGTCCGTTGCCTACAAAAATCTGGGACTTGTGATCACCGATGAGCAGCATCGTTTCGGGGTAAAGCAAAGAGAAGTCCTCCGTGAAAAAGGAGAAGGGGTTCACACCATCGTTATGAGCGCCACCCCTATTCCCAGGTCACTTGCTATTGTGCTCTATGGCCAGTTGGATGTGACTCAGATGCCGGATATGCCCGCCAAAAGGCTTCCCATCAAAAACTGCGTTGTGGATCAAAACTACAGACCGGCCGCCTATAAGTTTATGGCAAAGCAGATCGCAGAGGGACGTCAGGTGTACGTCATCTGTCCCATGGCACTGTCAGGGGTTATGGACGGTCTGGAAAACGTCATAGATTATGCAAAAGAATTAAAAGAGCAGTTGCCGGAAGGAATCCGGATCGACTATCTCCACGGCAAAATGCGGCCGAAAGAAAAAAACAGGATCATGGAAGAATTTGCCGGCCACAAAACGGATATCCTGGTTTCCACCACCGTCATCGAAGTGGGGATCAACGTTCCCAACGCCACCGTTATGCTGGTGGAAAACGCAGAGCGCTTCGGCCTTGCCACCCTTCATCAGATCAGAGGCCGGGTGGGAAGAGGAGAGCATCAGTCCTACTGCATCTTCATGCAGACCGGCGAAAGCGGTAAGAAAAATGAGCGGCTTGAGATCTTAAACCATTCCACAGACGGTTTTGAGATCGCCAGAAAAGATCTGGAACTCCGGGGCCCGGGAGATATGATGGGCATCGAGCAAAGCGGCGGCTTTTCCTTCCGGTTTGCCGATATTTACAGAGACCAGCAGATCCTTTTGGATGCATCTTCCGATGCGGATGCCGTATTAAAAGAAGATCCTTTGCTGAAAAAAGAATCTTCCCATAATCTTGCAAAACGATTAAAACAATACAATGAGTCCGGTTATTTGGACATCCTTTAAGTTAAGATCAATGAAAGAGGTTGATTTGTATGGCTAAAGTAGCGATCATGACTGACACAAACAGCGGCATCACGAGAGCCGAAGGCAAAGAAAACGGGATCCATGTACTTTCCATGCCCTTTATGATCGACGATATCAATTATTTAGAGGGTGTGAATCTCGATCAGGATCAGTTTTTCGATTTCATGGAGAAAAAGTCCGTGATCCAAACCTCACAGCCGTCACCGGCAGAAGTAACAGGCATGTTCAGCCGCCTGCTTGAAACCCATGATCAGGTGGTATATATTCCCATGTCCTCCGGCCTTTCCGGCAGCTGCCAGACCGCTATGATGCTTGCCAATGAGGAAGAGTTTGAAGGGAAAGTATTTGTCGTTAACAACCAGAGGATCTCCGTTCCCCAGAAGCAGTCTGTCTACGATGCCCTTGCCATGGCCGAGGCCGGCATGGACGGTCAGCAGATCCATGACAAGCTCATGGAGGACAAATTCAACAACACCATCTATATCATGCTGGATACCCTGTACTATTTGAAAAAGGGCGGCAGGATCACCCCGGCAGCAGCTGCTGTCGGAACCCTTCTTAAGATCAAACCGGTATTACAGATCCAGGGTGAGAAGCTTGATGCCTATTCCAAGGCGCGAACCTCAGCTCTCGGCAAAAAGATCATAATCGATGCATTAAAAAAAGATATTGAGACACGTTTCGGTGGCCTGGACGAAGGCGCAAAGGACCGCATCATCCTGATGATGGCCTATACCAAGGATCTGGACAGAGCACTGGAGTTTAAGGAAGAGATCAAAGAAGCCTTCCCCGGCTTTAACGATCCCATCTTAAATCCCCTGGCCCTTTCTATTGCCTGCCACACTGGCCCCGGCGCCATCGCGGCAGGGTGCGTTTTGAAGACTACGTTTTGATTTTTGGTGTTATTACCAAAGGATATAACCCATGAATGGTAAGGGGAATAATACAGATGATCTTCTAGAGGTGGCTGATGAAGAATAACAACATTTCAAACAAGCTTGACTCTATAGAAAAGATTCAAAAAACGAATTTCGAAAGTATAGAATATAATAATAACAAAAATGATGTTTCAGAGAATAGCCAAACCTCCATTTGCGATATTTTATGTTTATCACTTATTATTATGACTATAATATGTGGTATCATTTCAAATGTGCTTAGTATAATCAGCAAAAAATACTATGTGACAATTGAAAATAAAATATTAGATTTTTTCTCAATCAGAAATGTATTTATATTAGGTTTGCTGGCTTCGATCAGTTCAATTTTGAATTCTAAACGATCTAAAACAAAAATTGCCAAAAAATGCAAAGAGATTTCATATTATTTTTTGGCGACGATTGCCGGAATATTAACTATAGCATTATGCTTTATGCTTTTGTTTAACATATAAAAACCGGCAATAACCAATTACTATATTTTATAAACAATGTAACATATATGGTATAAAATATGACCGGATAATAAGGAGAAAACAAATGAAAACAAAACAAATGCAAAACAGAAAAGTAGCGGCATTCTTATTGACTGCGGCAACAGCCCTGATGCTGACGGGATGTGCTCCCAAAACCCCTGAGGCAGTCCTTGACCGGGCCTCCATCAAAAGTATGGTGGATCAGACTGCCAGCTGCGAGAATGACACGGAAATGCGTGTTGGATTAAAGGCAGGCAAGCAGGAATTTTCCACCGAAATGAAAATAAAAAGCGAGATTCTTACAAAGCCTTCCTACAAAGCGCATATGGTGATGGATACTTCGATCACCCGCATGGCTCCCATGAAGATGGAAGCATACGTCATGGAAGACGGAGATCATTACCTGCTTTACATGGATGCAGGCACCGGAAAATGGGAGAAGCAGTTCGTTGGAAAAGATGAGATCAGCTCCAAGCTTGATCAGATCGGTATGAGTGCCACCCAGACCAACTATATGAATTACCGCAATGGTATGTCCAATCTGACCATGAACGAAGAGACCGTAAACGGCGTGGCTGCATATCACGTTGTTGGCGACTGCTCCGTTGCGGAATTACAGGAAGATGCGGACAGCATGCTTTCTTCCATGGGAATGGATGATTCGAAGATCGACTGGGCATCTATAAAGCCCTTAAAGGTTGAATTCTGGGTGAATAAGAAAAACTATGAGCCCATCAAGTTCTCCTGTGATATGACCGAGATGATGCAGCAGCTGGTCGATCAGGCCGGCGGCGCTTCAAGTCCTGTTAAGATTGAGGTGACAGAAGCCTTCATCAGCAATGTCTGGTCCAATTTCGGCGGCGTAGCAGATTTTGATGTATCAAAAGAAGCGAGCGAAGCTCTTTTTAAGAATTAAGAACTATTTAAGTAATAAAGGCAGGTTATTATGGCAACAGCAACTAATTACAATGCGGAATCCATCACAGTCTTAGAAGGTCTGACAGCCGTCAGAGTAAGACCCGGAATGTACATTGGTTCCGTATCCACCAAAGGACTAAATCATCTGATCTATGAAATCGTGGACAATGCGGTTGATGAACATTTAGCCGGTTTTTGTTCCGAGATCTTTGTCACATTAGAAGCAGACGGATCTGCCGTGATCCGCGATAACGGTCGTGGTATCCCCATCGATCTGCATGAAAAAGGCATCAGCGCCGAGCGACTGGTATTCACCACCCTTCACGCCGGCGGTAAGTTTGACAACAATGCCTATAAGACCAGCGGTGGTCTTCACGGTGTAGGTTCCTCCGTTGTGAATGCTCTGTCCGAATGGATGAAGGTTCGCGTCACAAGAGGCGGCAGCATCTATCAGGATACCTATGAAAGAGGCGAGCCGACTACCGAGCTTGAAGGCGGTCTGCTCCCTGTTGTGGGGAAAGGCCGGGGCACCGGAACCGAAATTTCCTTTAAACCTGACGGTGAGATCTTTGATCATACCGTATTCAAAGCAGAGGATATCCGCAACAGACTCCATGAAACTGCTTATCTGAATCCCGCTTTGACCATCCATTTCAAGGATAACAGGATCAATCCTCCCAAGGAAGTGACCTTCAGCGAACCGGAAGGACTCTCCGGATTCGTGAAGCATATCAACGAAGGCAAAGAGACCGTACACGATATTGTCTGCCTCCAGGGCAGCAGCGACAACATCGAAGTAGAATGCGCTTTCCAGTATACAAACGAATTCCATGAAAATGTCATGGGCTTTTGTAACAATATCTACAACGCAGAAGGCGGAACCCATATCACCGGATTTAAAACCATATTTACTACGGTGATCAACTCCTATGCAAGAGAGCTGGGTATCCTGAAGGACAAAGATTCCAACTTCACAGGACCCGATGTACGAAACGGAATGACCGCTATTGTATCCATCAAGCATCCGGATCCCAGGTTCGAGGGACAGACCAAAACCAAGCTGGATAACCAGGATGCGGCAAAAGTTGTTTCCAAGGTTATCGGAGATGAGATCCAGCGCTATTTTGACCGTAATGTCGAGGTCTTAAAGAACGTGATCGGCTGCGCGGAAAAAGCAGCCAAGATCCGTAAAACGGAAGAAAAAGCCAAGACCAATATGCTGGCAAAGCAGAAGTTTTCCTTTGATTCCAACGGAAAGCTGGCAAACTGCGAATCCCGTGATGCAAGTAAATGCGAAATCTTCATCGTAGAGGGGGATTCCGCCGGCGGCAGCGCCAAAATGGCCAGAAGCCGCCAGTATCAGGCTATCATGCCCATCCGCGGTAAGATCCTCAACGTAGAAAAAGCAAGTATTGATAAAGTCCTTGCCAATGCCGAGATCAAAACCATGATCAATGCGTTCGGCTGCGGTTTTTCCGAAGGCTATGGCAATGATTTTGATATCACAAAGCTACGCTATGACAAGATCATTATCATGGCGGATGCGGATGTAGACGGTGCCCATATCTGCACCTTGCTGCTGACCCTGTTTTACCGGTTTATGCCGGAGCTGATCCAGGAGGGCCATGTGTATATCGCCATGCCTCCCCTTTATAAGGTGATCCCTTCGAGAGGCGAAGGCGAATACCTTTATGATGATAAGGCACTGGCTAAATACCGCAAAACTCACAAGGGCAATTTTACCCTGCAGCGCTACAAAGGTCTGGGTGAGATGGATGCGCAGCAGCTCTGGGAGACAACCTTGGACCCCGAAACCAGATTCCTGAAGCGGGTTTCCATCGAAGACAGCTTCACGGCAGATAAGATCACGGAAAAACTCATGGGCTCTGATGTAGCGCCCCGTAAAGAGTTTATATATGATCATGCAAGGGAAGCATTGCTTGATATTTGACAGACGTGCACGCGCATAACGCTTTCCCCGCTCACTTATATTGCCGCTTTCAAAAGGCCGGCAGCTACAAAAGCACAAGATGAAAGGAAGAAAAATGAACATCGCAATCTTTGCATCCCACGGCGGAACCGATATGCAGGCCATCACAGACGGCTGCAAAAACGGCCAGATCAACGCAGATGTAGCCGTTCTGATCTGCAATAACGCCGGCGCATTTGTGACGAAACGGGCAGAGAAAGAGAACATCCCCTGCCATATCGTAAATGACACAGTATGCGGCTCTCCCGAGAAAACGGAAGAGACCATATTGGAGCTGATGAAGCAGTACCGGATCGATATGATCTTCCTGGCAGGCTATA
>JAIKWF010000058.1 GCA_024685005.1 Lachnospiraceae bacterium | reverse complement strand
ACTCGCCTTCCACGGTGATGGAAGCCTTCTCGCCCATGGACTCCAGGTATTTCAAGAAGTCCTGCTCCTGTTTGATGTTAAAGTTCTTGGTCAGGACAACGGTATAAGCCATATCATAGGTAAAGCGGCTTCTGCTCTCGCTTCTGGAGGCAGTTTCTCCTTCGCTTTCTCCTTCGGGCTGATCTAAGGACAGATCTGTCATCTCTCCTCTGAAGTACATCTGGGCACCCTTCAGCACCTCTAACAGTCCTGCACCGCCGGAATCCACAACACCGGCCTGCTTTAATACAGGAAGCATTTCGGGAGTCTGGTCCAGAACGGCCTGTGCATGAACGATGATGGCATCAATAAAGGTGTCCATATCCGTATCATTGTTATATTCGGCTGCTTTTTCAAATACACCCTTGGAAACGGTCAGGATGGTACCTTCCGTGGGCTTCATAACAGCTTTGTAAGCGCTTTCCACTGCCTTGTCGAAGGAAGCAATGAGATCTTCTACGGTGATCTCTCCTTCAACGGTTTTCAGAACCTTGCACATACCGCGGAAGAGCTGGGAAAGGATCACGCCGGAGTTACCTCTGGCGCCCCTGAGGGAACCGGATGAGATAGCCTTGCAAACGGCTTTCAGATCTGCATCCTCAGGCAGGCTGTCAAGCTCTCTGGCTGCGGACATGATGGTAAGGGTCATGTTGGTACCGGTATCTCCGTCGGGAACCGGGAAAACATTCAATTCATTAACATATTCCTTTTTGGCCTCAAGGTTTTTTGCGCCGGCAAGGAACAGATTGCGGAGCATTTTGGTATCTATAGCATTTGACAACGTTTCTTCCTCCTTAATCTATTACCCTTACGCCTTCAACGTATACGTTGATCTTCTCAACGGTAAGGCCGGTAAAATCTTCCACTTTGAATTTCACGGTGCTGATCAGGGTTTCCGTCACAGCTTTGATATTGACACCGTATGCCACGATCAGATGAAAATCGATGATGAGCTTCTCACCGTTGTTTTTCACCGTAACGCCGGCAGACAGGTTTTCTTTCTTCAACAGTCTGGCGATACCATCTGTCATATTGGCATTGGCCATGCCCACGATACCGAAGCACTCGTTGGCTACGTTTCCGGCATAATCTGCGATCACATCGGAACTGATCGTGACATTACCAAGATGTGTATTCATTGATGTTTTCATACAGTATCCTCCTGATGATTGATTCCCGCGTTTTGTTTTGCAGTATCAAAAAAATACATACAAAAGATATTATACCATTTTTTAGGAAAAAAGGAACAGGAATTTGTGTTTTTATATTTTCAGTTTTTTGTTTTTTTCTCTTGCAATCGGAGTAAAGTTCTGATAGAATACTCATGTTGTGATTTTGAGAATAATAGGCCAAGGAGGTGTTTATCGTGGCAAAATGTGATATTTGCGGTAAGGGAGCACATTTCGGAAACAATGTCAGCCATTCCCATAGAAGATCCAATCGTATCTGGCATTCCAATGTTAAGTCTGTAAAGTGTGTTGTTGGCGGTTCCAACAAGACTCTTCATGTATGTACTGCCTGCCTTCGTGCCGGTAAGGTTGAACGTGCATAAGATTTACCGAATTAAGACAGTAAAAGGAGTTCTGATGAACTCCTTTTTTTGTGCCTGTATTTAGTATCTGTGATCACATCATCTTTCGGATCCTGTCGTATTCCTGATTGATGCGCTGCAGGATATACTTATCTCCGTCCATATTGTCAGGATGGTAGATCTTGATCAGATCCTTATATCTCTTTTTCACCGCCAAAGGATGGGAAACACCCTTAAAGAAAACAAAATCTCCGCTGATCCGGCCGGCACCGGAATCAAAGGAAGCGAATTCTTCCGCTTCAAAGAGAAATTTCTTGCGATATTCAAAGGCCCGCTTTTGGGATTCAAAGGCCTTTTTATCTTCATTCAGCTTGGAAAAGCCCATTTCCAGGACTTTGTACTTTTTGTCAAAGAGCTTTTTTTCTTCTTCCAGCCGGAACCGCTGTTCCTCATTCTTTTTGGTCTGCTCTTTGATCTCTTTGCGAAAGTCATCTTTTTCTTTTTCAAACTGCTTCCGCTCTTCTTCCAGCTTTTTGGTATCTTCCTTCAGCCGGGCTGCTTCTTCCTGCAGAAGTTTTCCTGCTTTGGATACATCTTTTCGCAGCGCTTCCAGACGCAGGCTTTCGTGGAAAAGCCACTCCTTATCATTCATTCCGGCAGTTTCGCTGTCAGATTGCTCATCTGCTTTCGAATCAGCGTCCTTGTCGGTAAAGCTTTTCCCCTTCATGGTTTCGATCAGGGCCGCCGTGGTACGCTCCCAGAGACTTTTGGAATCCTGCTGGGTCTTTTTGCGCAGTGAATAGGCGTCTTCAAAATCCAGCGTTTCCTTTTGCTCTTTGGGAAGCTGTCTGTATATGGTTTTTCGGATATCATCCTTCCAATCGTCCATCTGCTACCCCGCGCTTTATTGTTTTCGGCTGCGACAATGTCCGTATGAGGGCGCCCACAGGCTTCATATAACTTTCAGATCAGAGAATCACTGCTTTCCGGGAAAGCCGCATCTTTTGCTTCTTCATCCGTGGGCATCTTCTCTTTTTCTACGGTGAGACGATCCACCAGATCCGGAATGGCATCGATGATCTTAACGATGTTGTTCTGATCCTTGATATTCACAAGCTTGGTCTGTCCGTTCTTGATCACCAGAACAGCGCTGGGGGACATTTTTCCGGTCATTCCGCCGAAGCCGCCGTCTGACTTTTCCTTTGTGCTGGCACCGGCGCCGATGCCGAAGGATACGTCAACAAGAGGAATGATGATGGCATCACCTACCGTTGTAGGCTGCCCCACTACGGTTTTAGCGGATAAAAATCCGTCCATTCCCTTTGTCAGAGAGTTTACAACTTCCGTAAAATTGTTGTTCATCAGATACCTCCGTTCTTTTTACAGATCCTCTTTTATTTTGCGTGCGGCACTTTTCAGCCGCTTGATATCTTTGTCAAAAAAGTACAGCCACAAAGCTCTTAAAAAGCTGCAAAGCCGGATGTTTCCCTGTACATATCCGGTGACCTCCAGCCGCTTTTTCGTAAAATCCGGTACCATGACAATGCGTTTACCGATGAAGGGGTAAAACATGCCGATGAGCATACCGTAATAGCCTGCGATCTGTCCCGTGGTTGCAATATCATCAAAGCCTGCACCGACAACTACTTCCCCTTTCTTTGGGCAAAGCGCCCGGAGGAGCTTTCCTGCGGCTTTTTTGATCTTTTCGATGGCGGATTTGGTATAATCCCGCTCAAGGAGTACCATGGTCCTGCGGTAAGCTTTTTGACAGGACTCAAATTTCTCTCGAATAGTCTGCGCTGCTTCTTCTGTTTTCTCAGGAATAGAGCAGATAAAGCGGATCAGCGCGGCTGCTTTTTCCAGAATCTTTCGCACCACATCCGGAAGCTTATGGAAAAACTCCGAAAGCTTCTCGAAGAACCCTTTTTCTTCTGCCTTTTCGTCTGCTTCGATTTCCGTCAGATCAGCGCCGGTATCCTGAAAAAGGTCATCCACAGATCCGTAGCCCGAAAGATCACTCCCGGCTGTGAAATCCGTAGTCTGAAGCGCTGAGCCTGTGCTCTTGCCTTTCTTTTTCCGTTTCTTACGTTCTTCTTTTTCCTGCTTTCTTTTTTTCTTCGCCCGGGCTTTTTCCTTTTCGGCTTCTGTGGGGAAGAGGTTTTTCACACGAATACCCAGGACGTATACGCCGCCTTTCATTCCCATGTGTTTGCCCTCTTCTGCCAGGGTATCGCTTAAGAAAAAAGTGACCCATACAAGAGGAAATAAAAATCGGACTTTGGCCTTCACATCAGGTTTGTTATCCTGATAGGATGCATCGATCCTGTACTTAAAAGGAGCAAACAACAAAAGCAAGCCCAGAAGCAATATGAGAAGGATCAGGCAAAGGACCTCGATCCCTATGATTTTTAAGCCAAACAGCAGTTGCGCCATACTTCTCAAAATCTCCGAAACAGCTTCTCTTTTTCCGCTTCCAATTCTTCTTTAAATTCCGTTTTCTGATATTTTTCCCGAAAGTATTGATAGATGGTGGCCGACAGCTGTGCGGCGCTCTCCCATCCTTTGGCTATGCCGAGAAGATACAGATCGTCTTTGGGAAAGCGTTTTTGCTTTAATATTCCCGTGTGGACGATGTCGAACTGATCCGGTCCTCTGTTTAAAAAGATCAGGTAAATATCCAGCTGCCCAATATTCATCCACAATCTGCGAAGGATCTTCTTTTTTTGCTTTTCGGTTTCTTCATCCGTGAATAATTGCCTGAATATATACATGCCTGTTAACCTGATGATCGAGCAGAAGATACACCCCTGCCCGACCGGATAGCGAAGTCATATGTTTAGTAGTATTTCTTGGATCCCCAGAGATTGTTATGCTTCATATCAAGATACTGGGAATAGGCCTGATCCAGGATCTGCTTCTCGTTGGCAAATTTCAGGAGATGATAGGCTTCGTGGTATTTGTAATAGCCCGAATCCATAAAGAACTCCTCCCGCTGGGGTTTGCTGTAATAGCAGTCCGACATCATCAGATACCAATGGACGGTTTTGTTCACCGTGTTGTCCGGAACGGTAAAACTGTAAGAACTGTCGCCGATGTATTTCATGATCACGGCTTTGGCGCCGCCCTCTTCATACACCTCTCTCAAAGCTGTGTCCTTATAATCTTCGCCTTCTTCCACAGTGCCTTTCGGCAGGACCCATCCTTCATATTTATTTCGAATGTTTTTGTACAGCAGCAGGATCTTCCCGCGAAAGATCACCACGCCGCCGCAACTGGTCGCTTCAATCATTTTTATCCTAACTTTCCATCACCTTTGCAATCGCGGAAAGGATTTCCTGACTGTCAAAAGGTTTTGTGATAAATTCGTTTGCACCGGATTTGATGCACTCAAGAACCTTGTTTTTCTGTCCTGCAGCGGTGACCATTACCACTTTGGAATTGCCGTCTAAGGCCTTGATCATCTTCAACGCTTCAATACCATCAAGAACGGGCATGGTAATATCCATGGTAACAAGCTCCGGCTTTAATGCCTGAAACTGCTGTACTCCTTCCTGACCGTTGGCTGCTTCGCCTACGATTTCATGTCCGCCCTCCGTTAAAATGGAGCGAAGAAGTTTTCTCGATGTTCTGGAATCATCCACCATTAACACTTTTGCCATTTTTTATTCCTCCGCCAAATCTTCAACCTTCCAGTCGGAATCGATGGAAAGCAGAAAATAAATCGTCTGTTCTTTACTGTGGATCGGGAAAATGATCAACTTATCGCCGCTGATCCTGCAGGGAGTCTCATGAAACTCCGGCGGCATCATATCAACATCAATGCCGTTGTTGCTCACATCGGAAGCAAACATACCGTTGATACAGTTAATAAACTCTCCTACCGCATCCAGTGCGTCCAGATCTACCGTTTCGAAATCTTCTTCACCGAAAGGTCCGGCAATATTCAAAAGGGCCTTGTCCTCGCCGGCGAATCCCGCATGGATCTTCGGGTTCCCCACCAGCGTCTGGAAGGCAAAATTGTCTACTTTTACTTCGCTGACAGCATGGGCTTTGGATACATAGGCCTCCGAATCGATCAGTCGCAGGAATGTACGGATCGCAATGCCGCAGTGTTTGGTTCCCAGTTCGTCGCTGTCAGGCAGATACAGGGCAATGGTCCTGTCCACGTCACCGCTCACCAGATCATCCATTTCGCTGTCGGAAAATCCTTCAACGCTCTGGAAATGCTTGAGCATGGTGTCCACCTCGTCCAAAGACATCAGGTTTTTGTCCAGCAGAGTCTGCACAAAGATCATATAGCTGTTCCCCTGCTTTTTCAAAAGTCGTCCCACCTGATCGTCGGTCAGATAGCCTTTTTCAATGGCAATATCACCAAAGCGTTTGTCCATCATGGCCTGAAGCCTGTTTACTTCATCAGCCTGTTCGCTGGACATGAGCTTTTCGGTAACCGCGATAACGCCGAGTTTTACCCTTGCCTTATCTTTGTCAGCCAGAACATCTTTAAACTCTTCCTCGGAAAGATATCCGGTGTTCACCAGATAATTGCCAAAAACCTGATCGAACATAGTAACCCTCCTTTTCGTTGTAATTCACAACTACTATGATTATATAACAAAAAAGGATAAAAAAACAGTTCTTTTTACTTGTTGTCTTCGAAATTTGACATTTGGCTGCGTAAATAGCAGGTATCCAAAATTCTCTTTGCAATGGGAACCGCATATTCACCGCCGGATCCGGCACTTTCTACGATAATGGTCACACAGACCTTGGGGTCTTCTGCCGGTGCAAAGCCGGTAAACCAGGCATGGGAATCGTCTTTGCTGGAGGAAAATTCGGCAGAACCGGTCTTGCCTGCCGCGGTATAGCTGTCATTCAGAAGCTTTGTAGCCGTTCCTTCCGTAACTACTGACTGCATCATCTCGTTTAAGAAAGATGCTTCTTCCGGCGTCATCATCACCGCTTCTTCCTTGGGCTGATAGCGTTTTACCACATCCCCTTTGGCGTTTTCGATCCGGTCAACCACATAAGGGGTCATGCATTTTCCCTGATTGGCGATGGCGCAGGTGATCATGTTCATTTCCAGAGGCGTTACCAGAGTATGGCCCTGTCCGATGGCTGTCTGCAGTTTTTCTTCCAGATTGTCCTGTTCGGAAAGGGGCATCTGGGATTTTTTGTAAGGGATCTGGGTCTTAAGCTCTCTTCCGAAGAGCAGACCGTCACATGTCTTCTGCCAGGAGGAAATATCCAGATCTTTTCCCATATTGGCAAAAGAGGAATTACAGGACTTGGCGAAGCTCTTTTTGAAGTTCACAGCGCCGTGCTTGGTACCGTGGAAGCACTTTATGGTATTGCCGTCCTGGGTATATTTGCCGTTGCAGCTGAACTTATAACCGGAAACATCACCTGCGTGCTCTCTGTAGTATTCCAGGGCCGTTACGATCTTGAAGGTACTTCCCGGAGGATATAATCCCTGGGTGGCACGGTTTAACAGAATACTGGATTCATCGTCGTGGAGCAGATCTTCCCACATTTCCGGGATCTTGTTGGGGTCATAGTCGGGCTTGGAGACCATGGCCAGGATCTTTCCCGTGGAAGGCTCCGATACGATGACCGCACCGGAATAGACTCCCAGCGCTTCATAGGAGATCTTCTGCAGATCCACATCCAGGGTAGTCACGATGTTATCACCGAAATTTTTGGTTTCGGAAAGTTCGTTTTGGATCTTGTTTCCCAGAGAGTCATGGGAAAAGATCATGTTCATGTTTTCCGAATCCTCGATTCCCGTTTTTCCTCTGGTGGAATATCCCACAACATGGGCAAAGAGGTTCTCATAAGGGTACTCTCTGACCTCTTCTCCGTTTTCCTCTACTCTGGTGCGGGCCAGAACATCTCCGCTGCTGCTGAGGATCTTACCCCGGATATTCTGGTTGGCCAGAAGTTCCTGTCTGGGATTGTAATCATTATTGATGGCTTCCTGGCTGTCCCGCTTCATATAGACCACAAGATTCCCGATGAGGGCAAAGGTCAGAACGGTAAAAAACAGAGAAACCAGAATGATCTCCAGCTTTCTGACTTTCAGAGGCTGGGGGACCTGTTTCGTTTTTTTGTTGTCTTTACTGCCTGTCTTTTTCATGCTGAAACCTACTCTTCTTCCTCATAATCATACGCATCATCCTCGTAATAATCCCGTTCCTGGCGTCTGATGCCGCACAGGCCCTGAATGGTGGAGAACAAAAGGATGGTGGAAAGAACGCTGGAACCGCCGTAGCTGACCAGCGGCAGGGTAACGCCTGTCAGAGGGATCAGTCTGGTGCCGCCGCCGATGGTGAGGAACACCTGAAAAATGTAGGTGATGCCCAGACCTACCGCCACATATCTGTAAAATGCCTCTTCCAGTCTGGCTGCCAGTTTCATGCATACGAGAAAGCTGGACAGGCAGACAAGGATCATAAAGATAGCAAAGAGAACACCCATTTCCTCGGCAACTGCTGAGAAGACGGAATCTTTTTCCACATAGGGAATGGAGGAAGGATTGCCCTGATAAACCCCCATACCAAACCAGCCGCCGGTTCCGATGGCAAACAGGGACTGGGTTACCTGATAACCTGCATTGTCGATGTTTCTCCAGGGGTCAAGCCAGGCGGTAACACGGACTCTCACATGGGAAAAGAGTCTGTAGCCGATGACGCTGGCCCCCGCACCTGCGATGAGCCCCGCAAAGAGATAAAAATAATTATGGGTGGCAATGAAGATCATGCCCAGATAGACCACGAAAAAGATCACCGCACTTCCCAGATCTCTGGAAAGCACCAGGATCAGCACGTGAAGTCCGGCGCATACAGCGGACAGGAACACCTGCTTAAAGTCCGTTGCCGTGGCCATCATGCCCGCAATAAAGAATACAAACAGGATCTTTACAAACTCCGAAGGCTGGAAGGTGATACCGCCTGCGGTATAAGAAATATTGGAACCGTTGGTGACGCTTCCCAGAATAAATACCACGGTCAGGGCAACAACCCCCAAAGCACCGTAGACCCAGGTCAGATAGGGCACCAGTGCCACCCGTTTGATCAGTCCCGGTACAAAGAGTCCGATGATCAGGGAAACGGCCACAATGCCGAACTGTCTTATGGATTTGTCATAAGAGATCCGGGTGAGCACCACAAAACTGATGGCCAGCATCATACACATGTTGTTGACCAGCAGCCTGTCCGCTTCCGGGTACACCACCCGAAACAAAGCGATGGTGGCAAATAAAAGGATCTCCTGAAAACCGTAAAAAATGATATAGCTGGGGTCACCCGTTTCCAGACAGATGGCTGCAAATCCAAGGAAATGCACCATAAACATACAGATCACCTGCCGGATAAAAATGCCGCTTTTTTCGTTTTCTTCCTTCCGAAGGAGCACAAGAAAGCATTCCAGCGCATAGACAGCCATAAAGATCGCTATCACATATTTTGATAGATCGGATATTACATGAGCCATTTCTTACTCCACACCCTTTAAAAAATGTCCTCTCGTGAAATTTCGAAGCGCCGGGGGGATCTGTCCGGTGCACTCTTTTGCAATAAAATAATCCGCTATGGATGAAACCGTATCACCGTCTTCCACGGTGAAGGATAAAAGCTTTGTAACAGGTCCCATATGGCTGATGACTGACTGCTCTTTATGCAGGGAAAGGGGCACTGTGTTCAGAATGGTGTTTTCACACCTGTCACAGTGTATCAGCACAGGGAACTCTTTTTTCATCCGGTCCTGCAACGTGATCTGCGATTCCCGGGCCTTTGCTTTATGGGAGGGGCTGCTTTCCTGCCGGAGGCAGGCTTTATTGGTCTTCCGAAGGCATCCGGCGGATACCATAACGGGAATATGTCCGTAAACAGGCAGGATAAAATCATGGCCCGCATTTGCGGCGCCTTCCAAAAGCTGACTGATCTGCCGGTTTGTAAGCTCGTAAGGCAATACATGCTTCTTGATCCCCATTTCATGAAGGGTGATCAGGGTTTCCGGTGAAGACAGATACAGCCCCGCATCCGAAATCAGCTTCAAGGGCAGATCTTTTTTCTGCAGCCAGGCAACTTCTTCCAGATTGGCACAGATCACGCCGTCGGCAAAATCCGTCAGTTCCTTTGTAAAAACCGAATCAAATTCTTTTACCACCTGCTGCCTGGAAACAATGGGCAGCCGGATATAAATCCTTACCTCCGGGGAAAGATTCTCCTGCGCCCACTCTCTGATGCCGGGAAGGAACCCTTTTACCCGGATCAGATCATAGGATAAGCATAACAGGCCTCCGTCATCAAGCAGGCTTCCGGGAAAGGCCCTAAGTTGTTCCATGGTACGCAAGCTTACGGCAAATCCGCCCTTTGACGGGGGCGCCTGTTCACTCTTTCCCTGCAATACAGCAAGGTTTTTATCGTTATGATCTGCAAGATCGGAGCTTTTGTATTCCCTTTTCTGGGAACGCAGCAGCTGATCCGTAAGCTTTTCAAATCCGTCGCGCCGAAGGGCGTTTAAGGAACGCAGAGGCGTAAACAACGGCGGAAGAAGCACTTCCTCTGTTACGAGAGTGTATTCTTTTTCTTCTTTTGTTTTTGTATAGACGGACAGCGTATCAAAGCGGTAGGGGGTATTGCCGGTCTTGCTGATCTGACTTTTGATCTCCTCCAGAAGCAAGGGCTTATTTTTGGCGGCAAATACAGGATCTCCGCTGTGGGTCACTTCAAAGGTTTTATCTTCCGTACTGATGCGAAGGACCAGTTCCATAGGCGCATCTTCGGATAAATACAGGCTGCCTGACACCGGGATCTTAGGAAAGGCGTCGGAGGGCTGATAAACAAGATCCTCCTGGGTAAGGTCTTCCCTGCTTCCCGTATAACCGGAGCGGTCCAAAAGTACCATGTCCCTGCCGTTGTGACGATTGAAATATCCGGACTGCAGATCGCCTCTGTTAAAGAACTTTTTCAGCAGGGCCATATCTTCTTTTTCCACTGTCAGATCTGCGCCTGCATAAAAACGGTCCATGTATTTGCGATACATGGAGGTGATAAAATACACATATCCCGGGGACTTCATCCGGCCTTCGATCTTGAAGGAGTCTATTCCCAGGTCCATAAGGGGGCCGACCATTTCCAGACCGCAAAGGTCTTTCAGGGACAGCTGGTATACGCAGCTTTCCGAATGCAGAGGGGTTCCGTCTGCTAACGTATGAAAAGGAAGTCTGCAGCAACCGGCGCATCTTCCTCTGTTTCCGCTTCTCTCCCCCAGCATGGATGACATGAGACATTGTCCCGAATAGGCGTAGCACATGGCACCGTGAATAAACACTTCCAGTTCCATGCCGGTTTCTTTTTTCAGAACCGAAAGTTCTTCAAAGGACAGTTCTCTGGCAGGAACGATGCGATTGATGCCATAGTCTTTTAAAAGCCCGGGAGCAAGGGGGCCTGTGAGGGTCATCTGTGTGCTGGCATGTAGGGGAAGATCCGGAAAACAATCGTGTAAGAGACGGATCACACCCAGATCGGATACGATGATACCATCTACGCCCTCTTCATAAAAGGGCTTCAAAAAATCAGGGAGCAAGGCTGTTTCCTGTTCCCTGAGCATAGTGTTTACCGTGATATAGATTTTTTTGTGATATAAATGCGCAAGCCGGATGGCAGAAATGAGCTCTTCATCGGAAAAATTGTCCGCATAGGCTCTTGCGCCAAAGGCTCTCCCGCCAAGATAAACCGCATCCGCACCTGCTAAAAAAGCAGCTTTCAGACATTCCGGATTGCCGGCGGGCGCAAGTAATTCCGTCATAGGCTTTTTCCTTATTTGCTCTCTGTGCGCATCTGCAGCGCGATGAGGTCATGCTTCATATCCGTAAGTTCCTGCTCTTTTTGCTGCAGGGTCTCTTCCAAAAGGGCAATCTGTTTTTTCGCTTTGAAATAATCATCCGCGATATTCAGCTCCAGCAAAACGGACTGGGTATCCAGACTCTGATGGCTGAAGGCCTCGTTTTTGGTATATTCCGCATATTTGTTATTGATATAAAGAGCCACTTTTTGCAGATATTCTTCGCTTTCATATCCGCTTAAGGTATAGATCCTGCCTCTGATCAATACTTCGGTATCTGTTTTGGCTTCCATAGGTTTTCTCCCTTTTCCTTTGGGTTAATGATAAAAATACATATTCAGTATACAACATTTTCCGCAAAAGGCAAGAGAAAATACAATATATAGGGGCTTTTAAGGCATATTTCTGTGAAAATGCTCATACCCAAGCTGGGTTACCACTCTTCCTCTGGGGGTGCGGTTGATCAGGCCGTTTAAGATCAGATAGGGCTCATAGACATCTTCTATGGTGCCGGAATCCTCTCCTGTGGCGGCGGCAAGGGTGTCAAGACCCACGGGACCGCCGGCAAATTTGTCGATCATGGTCAGCATCAGATTCTGATCCACATGATCCAGACCCAGCTTATCAACGCCCAAAAGATCCAATGCGGTATTGGCCACATCCAAGGTGATGACGCCGTCGTATTTTACCTGGGCAAAATCTCTGACTCTCTTTAAGATCCTGTTGGCAAGTCTGGGGGTTCCCCGGCTTCTTCTTGCAAGCTCCAAAGCGCCCTTGGGATCGATCTCAACCTTTAATACGCCGGCGGAATGCTCTATGATGCGGGCAAGCTCTTCTACGGTATAAAACTCCAGCTTATGGATCACGCCGAAGCGGTCCCGCAGGGGAGCTGTCAAAAGGCCTGCTCGTGTGGTGGCTCCCACCAAAGTGAATTTCGGCAATTCCAGGCGCACGGATCTGGCTCCCTGTCCTTTTCCGATCATAATATCGATGGCATAGTCTTCCATGGCAGGATACAGTACCTCTTCTACCTGCCGGTTCAGACGATGGATCTCATCTACAAACAATACATCTCCCGGAGAAAGGGAATTTAAGATGGCAGCCATATCCCCGGGTTTTTCGATGGCAGGTCCGCTGGTGACCTTGATATGGGTACCCATTTCATTGGCGATGATGCCGGCAAGGGTGGTTTTTCCCAGACCCGGAGGGCCGTATAAAAGCACATGATCAAGAGAGTCGCCTCTCTGACGGGCGGCATCGATATAGATCTTCATGGTCTCCTTTGCTTTTTCCTGACCGATATAATCCGAAAGAAGCTGGGGACGCAGGGTGTCTTCCACGGGAAGATCTTCATTTGTGACCGTTGTTTCAATCATTCGGGGTGACAATTCGTTTCTCCTTTGCTTATGGAAAGGCGCTTAGTTACAAAAGAAAGCGCAGGGACTGTTTCAGAATATCGTCGGCACTCATGTTCTCATCGGGCTGGCATTCCCGCACGGCTCTGGCAGCCTGGGTTGCGGAATAGCCAAGAGCCACCAGTGCTTCCACCGCGTCCTTCTGGTTACGCATCAGCTCATCGGAAGAAGTATCCGGAGTCATGACGGAAAGCCCTTCCTGACCGGAAGGCATGCTCAGTTCCACCTTATCCTTCAGCTCTAAGATCAGACGCTCGGCGGTCTTTTTCCCGATGCCGGGCACCTTGGATATGGTCTTCACATCGGCGGAATAAATGGCAAACCGAAGCTCCGAGGGAGTCAGTGTGGAAAGAAGGGCCACACCGGCCTTCGGGCCGATACCGCTGACGGTAATGAGTTTTTTGAACAGTTCCAGTTCTTCTTTGCTGCCAAAACCAATGAGGGAAAAAGCATCTTCCTTCACATAGGTGTAGGTATAGATCTTTACTTCAGACCCCATGGCGGGCATGCGGGCCAGCAGCGAGGGACCGGACAGGATCCGGATCCCGATGCCGTGCACATCCACTGTTATGGTGTCCTGCTCCAGCTCAGCAAGGATTCCTCTTATGTATCCGAACATAGTTGCTCCTTTTTAATGTACTTTAGAAGGACTGCGGCGATAAAACCGTTTAAGGTTCCGCATAAAAGTCCCGTAAGAGTTAAAAGGGGAAACAGATAAATAGCAGTTTCGGGAGAAAACAAAATCGCCGCAGCCGCTAACTGTCCCCAGTTGTGTGTGATACCCCCGGTAAGACTGACAAGAGGCACCGATGAAAGGGGGAGTTTTTTTACCAGTATCATACAAAAAAAACTAAGTAATCCTCCGGCCAGGGAATAGAAAAGGCCGAAGGCGTTTCCAAACAGCAGGGCCGATAAAAGGATCCGCAACACGTTGACCAATAGCCCTTCTTTAGCACCATACCGGTAAATAAGAAAGACGACCGCCAGATTGGCCAGGCCAATCCTGATCCCGGGGATCACTGCCGGCAGGATGATCAGGGACTCCACATAGGAGAGGATCAACGACAGCGTCAGCATCAGCCCCAGAAAAGCGGTCTTCTTTCCGTTCATTTCATTCGTCCTTACTTAACAACAAAATTGATGATCTTGTTAGGCACGTAGATCTCCTTTACAAGGTTTTTACCTGCCAGTGCAGCGGCAACTTTCTCATCACTCTTTGCAATGGAAAGAACCTCATCTTTTTCCCCGTTAAAGGGAATGGAAACCGTATTTTTCAGTTTGCCGTTCACCTGAACGCCTACTTCAATGTTATCTTCTACGGTTTTGCTTTCATCGTATGCAGGCCACTGTGCCAGTGCGATGAAATCTTCATGTCCTCTGTTGTGCCAGATCTCTTCGGCAAGGTGAGGTGCAAAAGGTGCTAACAGCTTAATGAAGATCTCCAGTTCTTCTCCTGTCAGCTTACCGACCTTGGTAATGGTGTTGATCAGGCTCATAAGGGTTGCAATGGCGGTGTTGAACTTGGTCTCCTCAATGTCGGAGGATACTTTTTTGATGGCTTTATGAAGGGCTACGGTAAGCTCCTTGGTCTCGCCTTTTTCCTCTGTTACGATCTCTTCCAGGGAAGCCACTCTTTCCAGGAATCTCTTACAGCCTCTTACGGAGCTGTCATTCCAGGGAGTTGCTGCGCCGTAATCACCCATGAAAAGCACGTATACACGAAGGGTGTCTGCACCAAGCTCTTCTACAATATCCAGAGGATCTACCACATTTCCTTTGGACTTGGACATCTTATCTCCGTCAGGTCCTAAGATCAGTCCCTGGATGGTACGCTTTGCGTAGGGCTCCTTGGTGTTTACAATACCCTGATCATACAGGAAATGATGCCAGAAACGGGAATAGATCATATGTCTTGTTACATGCTCCATTCCACCGTTATACCAGTCAACGGGCATCCAGTATTTCAGCTTCTCCATATCTGCAAGAGCGTTGTCGTTATTGGGATCGATGTAACGAAGGAAATACCAGGAAGAACCTGCCCACTGGGGCATGGTATCTGTCTCTCTCTTTGCATCAGCGCCGCACTTAGGGCACTTGCAGTTTACGTAGGATTCGATCTTAGCAAGGGGTGACTGTCCGTCTTCACCGGGCTCAAACTGCTCTACATTGGGCAGTATCAGGGGAAGCTCTTCGTAAGGAACAGGCACAACGCCGCAGGAAGGACAATGGATCAGGGGAATAGGCTCGCCCCAATAACGCTGTCTGTTGAAGGCCCAGTCCTTCATCTTAAACTGAACGCCGGCGGTTCCGATGCCCCGCTTGGTAAGCTCTTCGATCACCTTTGCGATAGAATCTTTCTTGTTGGTAAATCCGTTTAAGAAGTCGGAGTTTACCATCTCACCGTCGCCGGTGTAGGCTTCTTTTGTGATATCGCCGCCTTTGATGACTTCGATGATATCTACGCCGAAGGCTTTGGCAAAATCATAGTCTCTCTGATCGTGGGCAGGTACTGCCATAATGGCGCCGGTACCGTAACCCATCATTACATAATCCGCAATGAATACGGGGATCTTCTTTCCGTTTAAAGGATTGATAGCTTCAATGCCCTCAATCTTCACACCGGTCTTATCTTTTACAAGCTGGGTTCTCTCAAATTCAGTCTTCTTTGCACACTCGTTTCTGTAATTTTCAATGGCATCCATATTGCCGATGCGATCTGCATATTTATCAATGAGCGGATGCTCCGGCGCAATAACCATAAATGTGACACCAAAGAGAGTATCCGGTCTGGTGGTATAGATCTGCAGCTTTTCATCGATTCCGTCAAGGGAAAAATCAACGAAAGCACCGGTGGACTTACCGATCCAGTTCTCCTGCTGCTGCTTTACATTATCCGGATAATCCACATCCGAAAGACCCTGCAGAAGCTTATCCGCATACTCCGTGATCTTAAGATACCAAACAGTCTTGGGCTTCTGGATCACGTCGCTGTGGCAGATATCGCATTTTCCGCCCTGGGAATCCTCATTGGAAAGAACAACCTTGCAATGCGGACAATAGTTAACCAGTGCATTATCTCTGAACACCAGTCCCTTTTCAAACATTTTCAAAAAGATCCACTGGGTCCATTTGTAGTATTTCTCATCGGTGGTGTCTACCACGCGGCTCCAGTCAAAGGAAAAACCGACTTTTCGAAGCTGGTTGGAAAACTTCTCAATATTGGTATCCGTAATGATACGGGGATGGGTATTGGTCTTTACCGCATAGTTCTCGGTGGGAAGACCGAATGCATCAAATCCGATGGGGAACAGTACGTTGTATCCCTGCATGCGGCGCTTTCTTGCTACCACTTCGATACTGGAATAAGCCTTGATATGGCCTACGTGCATGCCGGCTCCCGACGGATAAGGAAACTCTACCAGACCATAGAATTTCGGCTTATCGGAGAAATCCTGTGCCTGAAAGATCTTTTTCTCATCCCATTCTTTTTGCCACTTTTGTTCGATCTGCTTAAAATTGTATCTCATTGCTTTATCTCCATGTATTTTTATTCAACAAACTCCATTTTAATCATTATCCGCCTGCCTGTCAATTGTCCTCTTCAGGTAAATTAGGTACTGTTGTGTTTTCCTCATCTGCTTCAATTACCGGATAATGTTTTAAATCCCAGACTTCATGACAGATGTCTATTTCACATATCAACTTATTTTGGGAAAAATGGTCGGCGAAATAGTACAAATAGTTATCATATATAGAATTGACAGTCACTATGACAGAGTCAAGTTCCTTCTTTTTTTCATCTTCTAGATGATCATACCCTGTTTCTTTTGCTTCTTCTATAAGTTTGAATGCCTTGTCACAATAGGTATCAAAATCTTCTCCCAAAACATATTTCCAGGCAGAATACCCATCATCGTAAGCCATTCTATTCTGAGCATATTTTTCAAGATCTGCCGGATTACGTAGATAGAGGGGGGAATCATATATAGACCTTCCACCGCAATAAACAATGCTGTTTAAAAGCGCGTCATATCCCTTCTGATTCTCCGCTATATTTCCTTCAAGATTAGCAAATTCAATCAGTAAATGCTCTCCATGATTTAGTGTATAGTACCAGTCTTTTCCGAAGTCATAATCTCCTGTTTTTGAATCTGTGGTTCTGTATCCTATATGCTTAAAGCGTAAACCGTTTATGGAAAATTCTTCGCTAAATCCGCCTTTCTCTATAGCTTTCTTTTCCGCATCTTCAGCTTGTGTTTTGATGTAAGCTTCGCAGGGTTCCCAATGGACAGAGACAGAGACGCTGCCTTTGAACCCTGGTGCACCCGTACCATTTGCATCATCTATATCTAAATAAATATGGCTGCTGTATGGTGCGCAATTCCAACTTTTATTCATGGGAATGTGCAGATAGTATCCGCCCAGCAGTACATCCTGATACTCTTTTCCGTAAACAGGGCGAAGCGTCAGGGGCAGTTCCTGATCATGCACAGCTTCCACAATATATTCATAGCCGGGATAATCCTCCAAAAGAGCCGGATTATTGGATGGGGTTCTGTGGAGAGGTTCATATTCGGGCACATCAGCATCTTCTGCATTTTCATTTTCAATGGTTGTATCCGATGGATCAGAAAAATCATCCGTTTTTTCTTTTTTCAAACCTTCTTGAAGCAAGCTTATTATTGAAAAATGCTGATTGATATAGGGAAAGAGATTATAAAAGATAAAAAGAGCAACACATATCCATATGATCACGTTGGACCTGGTATTTTTCTTTTTCGTATTTGCAGACGAAGAAAAGCCGGCTCGAACCTGCTTATACGCCGGTTCGTTTGCTCTCTCCTGCGCCGGTTCGTATGCAATATACGGTTCTTTGGACTTATTTGACTCGTAGGGCTCGTATGGTTCGTAGGACTCGTAAGATTCGTAAGGCTCATAGGAGTCATACGAATCATATGACTGGCCGGCACCCTGCTGACCATTTAATTCATTGCTGTTCTTCTCTTCCATTTCTCACTTGCTTCCTCTATTATCCCGTAATATCCATTCTGCAGATCCCCTCTGCTACGCCGCAGTTAAAGGAGGTCTTATAGCCTCGCAATAGTTTCCTGACCTTTGGAATGCGGGAAACTGCTGTAAGCTTCGATGCAAGATGCATGGCATCCTGCTCAATGGGCAAAGGGCCTGCTTCTGCTCTCATATGCCAAAGACCCATGTTTTCAGCCATGCGAAGTCTGAAGATCTGCTTATCCTGTTGAGGGGCTTCTCTTTGATCTTTAGTTTTGTTTTCTGTTTGATTGTTCCAACCTTCATCATCAAACTCATCATCCACCAGTGCAGGATAAAAGATCATTTCACTCTGCTTTGCTTTTTGGGAAATATGGTTTGTGAAAACCGTCTCAAACGAGGCAAGGAGGTAAAAATAATCCTCCCATTTTTCTTTGAACACCTCGGGGATACCCAGCTGAAAATAAAATGTGGTGTCGGCTTCCGTGCAGATGGATCTGACCCCGGCCACGTAAGCAGAGATCAGCACATGATCCGATGCAATATAAGCATTCAGACTGTCGCAGGCATCCAGGTGTTCCTGGGCTTCCTGTTCATCCGGGGGCAGGGAACGTTGGAGTCTGTCCTGGAGCTGGGTCAGAACCGGTATCATGTCCGGGATCTGCCGAAGCTGGGCCAGAAAATAAAGACGCATCCTGTTCCAGACTTTTTGTAAAACGGCTTCCGGGGTGCCGGGGTTGACGCTGATGGATAAATCTTGTGCCAGATAAGGAAAACGGTCCGGAAGGGGTTTTTCCGTAACCTGTTCATCGGAAAGTGTTTGCAAAAGTTCATCTACCTGGGACAGAGTGTTTTTCTTCAGGGTTCTCAGCCGGTCATAAAACTCCTCGTCATCCCCTTCAAAGCTGCTGCTTTGCACATAGTTGGCAAAATCGTGCCGGATCTTCCTGAATCGGCGGTACAACAGGTGATAGGGCGTCATATCCTGGGTCGCCTGCTGCATCAGCTTTATGATCTTTCGCTTTCCGAAATATGCCATAGTCTCTCCCGGGTTTTGGTAAAAGGATAGCCTGCAAAAAATGCAGGCTATCTTTGATTCATGATTAATAACGTCTTACAGCGCTCTTAACTTTCGTAAATTTACTGTATTTGGTCTTCTTTCCGTCTTTTACGTAATAACGGATCTTGTAATATGCTCTGGATCTGCGTTTTACGCCGTAATCCGTGAAGCTGGTGTAGCCCTTCTTAAGGACTTTTACCTTTCTGAAGCCACCGCCGGATCTGTAGGAACGCCATACTTCAACACCGTTATAACGGTTGTTGCTCTTGAAGCTTAAGTAGGTAGCTGAATATCCGTCGGATGTTTTCAGGCTCTTGGGCTTGTCCTTCTTAATGCTCTTTACTGACTCATGCAGACAGAAGGAATATCCATTATTCAGTCCGCCGTCATAAAACTTGATATAGTACACATGCTTCCCGGAAAGGTGAAGCTTGTATTCGTTCTTATTACCGGAATAAACGTAAACGCTGGAAACATCCTTCAACTTGGATGACTCATCGTTTGCTCTGGAATAAACGGTAACTCTGAAGCCGCCGTTTTGGGATTTGTTGTTGAGCTCCAGCCAGTATTCTTTGTTTTTGGTGGTCTTGATCTGATAAAAATCATCATCAGCCGAGGAATAACCGCTTTCAGACTGGAAGGATCCGGATACTTTCTGATTTACTTTGGCACCCTTTGCATGATCCCAGTCATCACCGGCATCATCCTGATATTTGTAAACCGTCAATCTGTAGTTTACAGTATCATCCCAATAACCGCCGAATACCTTGATCCAGTAGGTCTTGTTCTTCTCCAGTTTCAAAATACGATAATTGGTATTTCCGCCGCTGCATGAAAAATTACCGTTCTCGATCTTGTAGGTTTCATCATGTCCGTCATAAATCTGGATCTCGGTGGTACTTTTCGTTTTGGAACCGATGTTGATTCCGTAGAAAGAATCGGATGCATCGGTCGTGAAGGTGAAAAAGTCCACCTCACGGTCATTGTCGATCTCAATGCTGCCGTCAATAGTCTGGCCGAAGCCGATGACTTTTGCGGTATTAAAGGTGTTGGGAAAATCATCCGGAATGATATTGATAGTAAAGTTGGCGATCATGGGATCATTATATTCGGATTTGAACACCACCAGACATTTTGCAGCGGGAAGAATGGCATCTTCTGTCTTACTGTCACCGCTGTAAACTCCCATGCTTACAAAATTATTATAGCCGGTATCGGGACCGCTGAGGATCTCTACACTGTAATAACTTCTTCCGGGATTACGGAAATTGTAGCTGATATAGCTTCCCACAGGGGCACTGATCATAAAATACTCATAGGAATTGCCATCCACTGCCTGCCTGTTAACGGACATCTCCTGCCCGAAGGTAACAGGGGTAGGTGCCTGGGCTGTACCGGCCAAAGCTTCACCTGAGCAGATGATCAGCAGTCCTAAGCATAACATCATGCCGATGAGGGTTTTGATACTGTTGCGCGTTTTCATTTTTTCCTCCTTTTTTTACACCATATGCAGTGCAAGTTTTTCTTTTACGCCTTTATAATGTCTTCTGCTGACGGGAATGTTAACGCCTCCCACCAGATCTATTCCATCCTCCTTGGAGAAAGCTTTCACCTTATGGAGGTTGCATCCGTAGCTTTGATGTGTGGCAACCACATAATCCGGCATCATGGAGATCAGCTCCGAAAGCTTGCAATTGATCTCTCTGACAACGCCGTTATCCAGATATACAACGCAGTTTCTTCCGCTGGTCTCAACGTAGATCAGCTCATCTACTTTGATGCGGAAAATCTTGCCGCCGACCCCGGTAACGGTAACAGCTTTTACTTCCTGGCTGGCCACGATCTTCATGGCTCTGTCCACGGAAGCATACAGCTTTTCGGGATCGATGGGTTTGGACAAAAAGTAAACCGGGTCAGCATCAAATACGTTACTTGCGAGCTGTGCATAACCTGACAAAAGGATCACCTTGATCTGGGGATAATCCCTTCTGATGTCTTTGGCAAGCTCGATTCCGTCTGCCTCACCCAGCGCAATATCCAATAAAATGATATTGGTAAGACCCCTGTCTTTTTCCTCCAGCCACTGACTAAGCTGCGCTGCTGAAGTAAGGACGGTGGTCTCCGCTTTCTTTTTATACTGGTGATCCAGAAGCTGCTTACATTGCGCGCAGATCACCGGATCATCATCACATACAACAATATGAAACATAGTACTCCTTTGCTTCCCCTGCTGACAGATTTGTAAAAACAGGATGGGCGGACAGGTGCCTTGCACCTGCCACCCATTCATTCATACTACCTAAAATCTTTCAAAAAGGCAAGTTTTTTCTTAATCCTCATCGGATTCGGTCAGCTTACTCTTCCTTGCTTCCACTTCAGCTGCCTGAATATCCGAAGGCGCCTGCTCATAGCGTACGAACTCGTATTCATAGCTGCCCTGGCCGCCTGTGATGGAACGAAGTACGGTGCAGTATCCCGTAAGGGCACTGATGGGAATATCCGCCTCAATGATCTGCTTGCCGCCGGCAATGGGGTTCATGCCCAGAACACGGCCTCTTCTCTTATTCAGATCACCCATGATATCACCGGTATAGCTGTCGGGCACCGTTACTTTCAGGTTGGCAATGGGCTCAAGGAGAATGGGATCCGCTTTCAGGAAACCGTCCTTAAATGCCATGGTGGTTGCTTTCTTGAAGGCCATTTCCGATGAATCCACGGGATGGTAGGATCCGTCGTAAAGGATTCCTTTTACGCCTACTACGGGATAAGCAGCCAAAGGTCCCTTCAAAACTGCTTCCTGCATACCTTTTTCCACTGCAGGGAAATAGTTCTTGGGAACGGCGCCGCCCACAACTTCCTGTTCAAAGGCATAGCTCTGATCCAGATCGCCCAGAGGCTCGAAGCGCATCTTAACGTGGCCATACTGACCGTGTCCGCCGGACTGTTTTTTATACTTGGCTTCCACATCGGATTTCTTGCGGATGGTTTCTTTGTATGCAACCTTGGGCTCGGAAAGATCGATCTGCACTTTATAATCGTTCAGCAGTCTGCTCTTAACCACCTCAAGCTGCATATCGCCGATGGCATACAACAGCATCTGTCCGTTTTCGGAGTCGTTGACCACCTTCAGGGTCTGATCTTCGTGGGAAAGCTTCTGCAATGCCTGTGCGGCCTTGTCGATCTCTGCCTTGTTGGCAACTTTGTAACGCATGTAAGTATAAGGTGTGGAAATATCGGGCTTGGTGAACTGGATGGGGTTGGCCTTTGTGGAAAGGCTGTCACCGGTACGGGCCTTGGAAAGCTTTGCAAGGGCACCGATATCGCCTGCATGCAGCTCGGAAACCTCAATGGGCTTGGAGCCCTGAAGCAGATACAGCTTACCGATCTTTTCTTCCGTATCCTTATCTCTGTTATACAAAAGATCATCTGTCTTTAGCACACCGGAGCAAACCTTGATGAGGGAATACTTACCGATGAAGGGATCCACGATGGTCTTAAAGATCAGAGCTGATTTTGCCTTGGAAAAATCATAATCCGCTTCAAAGATCTCGTTGTTTTTCACGGAGATTCCGGCAATGGTGCGGTTCTCCGGTGAAGGCAGATACTTGATGATATCATCCAGCAGTGTGTAAGCGCCCTGGCAGGTAATGGAGGAACCCATGCAAACAGGTACGATAGAGCAGTCCATTACGTTGGTACGAAGGGCGGAACGGATCTCCATGTCGGAGAAAGTCTCGCCGGAGAAGTAACGCTCCATCATGTCTTCGGAGGTCTCTGCAACTGCTTCCATCAGAGTCTCACGATACTGCTCCAGATAAGACTGGCTGTAGTCGGGAATCTCGCACTCAACCACTTCTTTTCCCTGCCATCTGTTACCGGTTTCGGAAACCACATTTACGTAGCCTACGAATTTACCATCTTCACGAATAGGGAAATGGAACGGCGCGATCTTTTTACCGTAGCTTGTAGTAAGATCTTCAACGATCTCACGATAAGATGCATTATCCTGATCCATGTCAGAAACATAGATCATACGGGGCAGATTATATTTCTCGCAGATCTCCCATGCTTTCAGGGTACCGACTTCTATGCCTGCCTTACCTGAGATCACGATAACGGCTGCGTCAGCTGCACATACAGCTTCTTCAACTTCGCCGATAAAATCAAAATATCCGGGAGTGTCAAGAACGTTGATCTTGCAGTCTTCCCATTCGATCGGGATCATGGATGTGGAAATTGAGAATTGTCTCTTCTGTTCTTCTTTTCCGAAATCGCTGACAGTATTGCCGTCTTCCACTTTGCCCATTCTGGAAGTGAGTCCGCCTAAATAAGCGAAAGCTTCGGCAAGTGTCGTCTTTCCCGCACCTCCATGTCCGAGTAATACCACGTTGCGGATCTTGTCTGTTGTGTAAACCTTCATTTTGTAACCTCCACAAGTTTGATTTTGCACCATCCCCCGGCGCAATTTTTTATGTCCGGTTAGGCCCGCTAACCCCTTTAGGCACTTCCCGAAACACTATGTACATTTTACTAAAATATTGTGAATTTTACAATCTATTTTCGCATTTTCGCACAATTTCGCAGAACATTTTCAAAGAAATTGTTTTTCTTTTTGACAATTGCCACGGATTCCTTCTTTTCTTTTGGTAAAAAATAAGGTAGTATCATAAAGGCATGATTCATATACCAGGTGAAAAAAGGAACGGAACTTATGACAGAATATGACTTTAGCAACATAAAATGCAGCTTTTTCGGATTGGGCCTCATCGGTGGTTCCGTAGCACTGGCCCTGAAAAACAGCCTGCCTGACATTACCATACAGGCTGTGGATAAAGATGAGAACTCCCTTTCTGCGGCTCTTTCGGAGGGAATCATAGCCAAAGGAGAAGCGCAGCTGTATCCTGCGTTTTTCGACTGCGACTATCTTTTTTTATGTGCCCCCGTATCGGAAAACGATGCGCTCCTTGAACAAATTGCGGAAAAGATCAAAGAGGGCTGCATTCTGACAGATGTGGGATCCGTAAAAAATACCACCTGCAAAGCCATCGAAAAAGCAGGACTGCAAAAGCATTTTATCGGCGGCCATCCTATGGCAGGCAGTGAAAAAACCGGCTTTCAAAACGCTTCCGCAGGCCTGTTGGAAAATGCTTACTACATTCTGACGCCTTCCCCGGAAGTAAGTGATGCGGCAGCTGATCGTTTTGCGGCTCTCATCAGATGCTGCGGCGTGATCCCGCTGATCATGTCCCCGGAAAAACATGACTATGTGACAGGGGGCATCAGTCATCTGCCCCATATCATTTCCGCGGCGCTGGTGAATTTTGTCAAAACCCATGACGATGACGCCGGGCTGATGAAACAGGTGGCGGCCGGCGGCTTTCGGGACATCACAAGGATCTCCTCTTCATCCCCCCAGATGTGGCAGGCCATCTGTATGACCAATACGGATGTGATCATTTCCATGCTGACGGATTACATACGGGGACTGGAGGAAATAAAAGAAAAACTGACAGCGCGGGATTCCGAAATCCTCTACCGTTTTTTTGACAGCGCCAAAGAATACAGAGACAGCTTCCAGCTTGCAGATGCAGGCCCCATCAAAAAAGCCTGCGCACTGTTTGTGGACATCCCCGATGTACCGGGTTCCATTGCCCAGACCGCTACAATTCTGGCGGAGCATGATCTGTCCCTGAAAAATATCGGCATTATGAATTCCAGAGAATTCCAGGAAGGTGCGCTGCGGATCGAGTTTTACGATGAAGCTACTGCCCTGCAGGCAGCTGATGTACTGCGGGATCACAATTACAAGATCTTCGTCAGAGAATAGAAAAAAGCAAAGGAAAAATACATGAACACAGATATTATCAGGCTAAAACAGGCAGGCGGCCCCCTGAAGGGCGAGATCACCATTCCGGGAGATAAATCCATCTCCCACAGAAGCGTGATGTTCGGAGCACTTTCCGAGGGAAAGACCAGGATCCGGAATTTCCTGACAGGTGCGGATTGCCTTTCCACCCTCTCCTGTTTTGAAAAAATGGGAATTCGTTCCCAGACACAGGGAGACGAACTGATCATTGAAGGAAAAGGGCTTTATGGCTTAAAGGATCCTGTGGATACCCTTTATACGGGAAACAGCGGGACCACAACAAGACTGATCAGCGGCATTCTGGCCGGACAATCTTTTTCCTCCAGACTGACAGGAGATGCTTCCATCGAAAAGCGCCCCATGAAACGGGTCATCGATCCTCTCACGCTTATGGGCGCAAAGATTAGAAGCGAAAAGGGCAACGGCTGTGCTCCTTTGTGTATCGAGCCTGCACCCCTTAGGGGAATCGAGTATCACTCTCCCGTGGCATCTGCCCAGGTAAAATCAGCCCTCCTTTTGGCAGGACTGTATGCGGAGGGCAATACCACCGTGGTGGAACCGGTGCTTTCCAGAAATCATACAGAACTGATGCTGGAGATGTTCGGCGGAACAGTGGAATCGGAAGGAACCAGGGCAACAGTTACCCCTGCTCCTGTATTAAGGGGCTGTGATATTCTGGTCCCCGGAGACATCTCTTCTGCCGCTTACTTTATCGCAGCGGCCCTTATTGTGCCGGGCTCCGAAGTGCTGATCAAAAATGTGGGGATCAATCCCACAAGGGCCGGTATTTTGGAGGTGGCAAAAATGATGGGCGGCGACATCACTTTGGAGAATGAAAAAAGCGGCCCCGGAGAACCCTGTGCGGATCTGCTGGTGCGCTCTTCTTCCCTGAAGGGCTGCGTCATCGGCGGAGATCTGATCCCCACGCTGATCGACGAGCTTCCTGTGATTGCCGTTATGGCAGCCTTTGCTTCGGGAACTACCCATATCAAAGATGCGGCAGAACTGAAGGTGAAGGAATCCGACCGCATTATGAGCATATCGGAGAACCTGAAAAAAATGGGCGCCGACGTGATCCCTACGGAGGACGGCATGTTCATAGAAGGCGGGAAAGCCCTTCACGGCACTGTCATCGATCCTTATCTGGATCACCGGATCGCCATGAGCTTTGCGGTGGCATCCCTTATGGCAGATGGAGAAACCACCATAGAAAACAAGTCCTGCGTGGATATCTCCTATCCTACCTTTTACAACGATCTTGCTTCTCTGCGGCAATGAAAATGCGACAGTAAAATGCAACATTAAAAAAACGCCTCCTGCTTATGCTGCAGGGGGCGTAATTTTGATTCCGAGTTTTTGGATCTTTCGTTTCTTTCGATGATGCAGGGCCTTGTGAAAAATCAGGGAGCCGATCCGGTACAGTCCGTATCCTGCCACAACTCCAAGGGTGTTGTGCAGCATATCATCCCATTCAAACAGTCCTTTTTTCATCACAAGCTGCATGGTTTCAATGCCTGCGGAACACAGAAATCCGAAAAGGATGGTGATGGCAGGCTTTTTCAAGTCAAAGGCAACCGGGAAAAGAAAGCCTACCGGCAGTAGCAGACAGCAGTTTAACAAAATCTCCTGCAGCATGATGCGGCTGCCCCGGCCAAATGCCAGCTCATAACTCCAAAATGGTTTTAAGATATAATGGTATTCCGCATAGCCACTGCGGTAAAATACACAGGATGCAAAAACCCAATACAGCCAGATCAGCAAAAACAGCATGGCGGTAAAACGTCTTTTTTCCAGTTTTTTCGTGATACAGCCCACAAGAGCGGGGAACATCAGCAAGGTGATCAGGACGATCCCGGCGGTAGTTCCGGCCTTGGTCCAGGTGGGCCAGTATATTCTCCAAAGTTCAGCGATATCCAAATCCGATTCTCCGTTCTTTCTTTTTTTCCTATCCTAACCGATTGCCCGGGTTTTTACAATACCGTTTTTTCAAACAGATGCTTTAGATCTTTTCAGTAAATTCTTCATTCCGGATACATCCTTCTCTTTTGCTTCATAGGCTGTATTATAGCGCACTGTTTCATACAGATCCGTAGCATCCGCAAGGTTGACGCCGCTGTTTGCAAGAATGAATCCCGCATTTTGCGTTGGCGTATGGGTCTTTTGCACATTAGCGCCGGCTTTTTTGTGGCGCAGCAGTTCTTTTTTGTACAGTGCACGGATCTTTTCATCCGGCCTTTTCACAAAGGGGTTCTTTGCCAAAGTGCCGTCTTCGTTTCGGATCCGCTCCCGCACCTCGTTTTTCACCCGGTAAGTATTGTGCTTTTTAGGCGAGGCTTTTTTCCCCGCAAAGAGCAGTCTGTAAAAAAAGACAAGAAGCTTCAGGATGCCATAAGCGATGATAAGGCCTACAGCCTGCACCAGTATGGCATCCAGCACCCGGATCAGCTGGGTCAGAAACAGGTTCTCTTCTCCCGGCTCTGAGAGCATTTTCAGCATTTCCGTATAATCCGGTGCGATCTGGCTGGTAGCCTGTGCTGCTTCTTCTCCCTGCAAAGCACGTTCCAGGGCCCGGCTGATCAAAAGGATCACGTGATAGATCAGTTTGTTGATGGCAAGGATCAGGCGGTCTGCATGTACAAACAACATGGATAAGGCGGTGAGGATCAACACGCCCAGAGCCATGAAGGAATTGTTGCGGAAAATCTCCCCAACAGGCATTTCATCCGTAAACTGGCCGGATAAGGACAGTTCGTGGAAATTCACCACCAGCATGCGGACAAGACACAGAAGGATAAACAGGATCCCCATGTAAAAGATCTCACTTCCGTATCCGATACTCCTTTTCCCGGTGGCAAAAGCAAAGGCCGCAAACTGCACTGCGCAACAAAGCGGACTGATGTTCGGGATCACTTTTTTTTCATGAAAGAATAAATAGATGGCCCAGCAGGCAAAAAGCAGAGCCGCTGAGATGATCCGAAACCGGCTGACAGCGCCAAAGGGCAGGTAATAAACACCGGCCAGCACCCCCAGCTGAAGTATCAGCAGAAGGTAGAATTTTCTGATCAAAGATTCCGTCAGGTAAAAGGCAGCAATGATCAGAGCAAGTGCAATATACTCTCCTGCCGAAACCGGAGCCTTCATACCTGTTGCAATGGCAATGAAAAACGGCAGGATCAGCAGATATAACAGGATCAGATTGATCAGATCCCGATAGAAATAAAATCGCTTCGTTGACATATTTCTTACCTCAATCCTTTCGCATCCACAGAATATACTTCGTAAGGTCCAGCTCCTCTTCTTTTTCATGCAGGACAGCGGGGATGATAAAATGCACGCCGTGACCTTCCGAAAGCAGGGCTTCGTATCTGCCGGTGATATCTTTCTTCCTGTAGTTTGAAATGATGATATATTCCACGGGATCTTTCCCGGTGCGGATCCGCTCTTCCATCAGGGACAGGAAGGGCATGCCTGTTTCTTTTTCATTCAGTCTTGCAAGGGCCACTTCTATAACGCGGATATGGGCCATATCGGCACCGGCTTCGATGGCGGGACATCCCGGGCCTTCTTCTGCTGCGGCCACGTCACGACCGTTGGTATAAAGCGCCGTAGGGATCCTTGCGGAAATAAAATGCCCGGCCAGATGAGAGGCAATACGGATCGCCCATTCTCTGGTCTGTTCAGCATGGACCATGCTGTTTGTTTCCAGATTTAAAAGCAGCACCACCTTCTTGGAAAAGGTGCTGTTATAGGTATTGACCAGCAGCTTATCATGGCGGGCCGAGATCTTCCAGTTGATGGAACGCATATTGTCATAAGGCTGGTAATCACGGATGCCGGAAAAGGTGAACGGATCTTCATTGATGCGAAGATTTTTTTCCGTTTCCCCCAAAAGCTTTTTGACATTTTCCGATACTTCCCGATGATCGATCCTGGCGGGAAGCACGCAAACTCCTGCATACTGGGGCTGGCTTACCACCATCCACTGCTCCAGGAAAAAGGGCCGACAGATCAGATCGATATTCTCCGTGAAAAAGCAGCCTCTTTTACTGCATATGAAAGGATAAGAGCGGGTGATCTTCTGCCAGGGCATTACGGTAAAATAGTCGCTTCTGTAATATTTGTCCGTCACACTGGTATTTTCCTGCTTTTGAAACAGAAAGGTTCTGGTGATGGCAAATTTCACCTGTAAGATCGGAAGGGGCAGATACTTTCGATTCTCGATGACTTCGATGAGTGTGTTCTCTTCGCCTTCATAGAGAACATCTTTTTCGAAGGACAGATCTGAGGCAAGTCCCTTATCCCAAAGGTGATCGTAAACGGCTTTCTGGAGCAGATAGATCCCCCATGCCAATAAAAATGCTACAAGCAGCTTCATGAAAAATCCTCACTGGGAACCGGGATCCGGCTAAGCAGATTGTTAACCACCTCTAACTTTCCGCTGCGGTCCGTGGCAGAATAAAACAGCATTCTGTGGGTCAGTACATCCGGGGCAAGATCCCTGATATCTTCCGGCAGTACATAATCACGTCCCATGGTCAGGGCTCTTGCTTTGGACACAGTCTGCAGACAAAGAGCTGCTCTGGGGCTGGCACCGGTAAGGATCGCCGGATCTTTGCGGGAACTCTGGACAATATCAACGATGTATTTTACCAGCTCCTGATGGATCCGGACGGTTTTAGCCAGCTCCTTGATGGTTGCGATATCATCCGTGGAAAGAACTGCTGCGATCTCCTCTGTAGGATCTGAAGAAGAAAACCGGTTCAGCATGGCCGCTTCCTCTGCAGGCTCCGGAAAGCCCATGGAAAGCTGCATGGTGAAACGGTCCAGCTGCGCTTCCGGCAAAGGAAAGGTTCCTGCGGTTTCGATGGGGTTCTGTGTGGCGATGACCATAAACGGATTGCCTATGCTGCGGCTTACGCCATCCACGGTAACCTGCTGCTCCTGCATGGCCTCAAGAAGTGCTGACTGGGTTCTGGGGGTTGCCCTGTTGATCTCATCTGCCAGAAGGATGTTGGCCATGATGGGCCCTTCCACAAAAACGAAAGCATCTTCTTTTCGGTTATATACATTCAGTCCCGTAATATCCGCAGGCAGAAGGTCCGGTGTAAACTGGATCCGGGAAAACTTCCCGTTTATAGAGCCGGCACAGACTCTTGCAAGGGTGGTTTTTCCCGTTCCCGGGGTATCCTCCAAAAGAACATGTCCTCCGGCGATCAATGCGGTTATGATCTTGTCAATGGTATCTTCATTACCAATGATCACCTTTTCGATGTTGTTTTTCAGGGCATCTAATTTGGCTTTTGCTTCTGTCAGATTCATAAGGGACGAACTCCTTTCCGAAGGTTGTTTTCATAGGGAAATTTTATCATAGATTGTAAGACAATTATAGTTGAAAATTGTTATATTCAGACAAAAAAAGAACTCCGACTGCTCTGTTACCTTGTATCAGCAACAGCGCATTCGAAGCTTAATGGCAAGCAGGATACGGGAGTCGGACCCGCCTCTCAAGCTTGGGAAGCTTGCATACTACCGATGTACTAATCCTGCATCTCAAACAATGATTATTCTATCGGGTTTCGGTGTTTATGTCAAGTGAAACCGGCCGGCAAAAAGTCTGCCGACCGGTTGTTTTGCATCACTTCACTTTGAGGGTAACTGTCTTTGTGAGCACTTTCTCTTCATAAGTGTCATCACCGGAAACCGTGATCTTTACTTTTACCTTATAGTTTCCTTTTTTCAGCTTACATTTTTTTACAGTGATGACGCCTTTTTTACTGATCTTCAGTTTCTTGTAGATCTTGGCGTTGGTGCCCTTCTTTACGATCTTAAAGGAAAGGGTTCCCTTTGCATCCTTTATCGTGAAAGGCTTTACTCGCTGCGCCTTTTTGGCAAGAGCTCCCCGTTTTACGGTTTTCTTTGCCGCTTTGATCTTAACGGGATTGGCCGTTTTGCCTGAACCGGGCTGGTTTTGCTTTCTCGGCTGTCCATTATATACGCTGCCGTCGGAAGTGATAACGCCGCCGCCCTTTGCCGCATCCAGCTGGGCTGAGGTCAGTGCTACAGATCCTTTACATACAGATCCCTCAAACCACTGACAGCTTGCACTCCGGGGAACAAAGTCCAGATACACCTTAGCCTGATAAACGGTGCTGCCATCCAGGATCATGGGGGTGGGTTCCAGTACATAAGTATGGGTGATCCCATCTGTATCTACAATGATCAGCTTATAGGTATATCCGCTCTGCCCCGCATCCGGAAGGAATTGGAACGAAAGAAGGCTTCCGTCACCTTTTTGGGGATTGGGATCAACAGGATCCACAGGGTTATCACCACCGCTTTGGGAGACAATCTCTTCCAGGGTAAAGCCATTGTCCGTAGCATATTTCCATGCTGCGGTATCCTTTTCCGCCCTTATTACAAACCCGGGATTCTTTTCGATGCCGCTTTCTCCTTCAATGTAACCGAAAGCACGAATCCCTATTGTAGATACCGTTTTGGGGATCTCAACAAGCTTCAGATTTTCACATCCGTAGAATGCCTCTGCTCCCACGTTTGTCACAGCTGCCGGGAACGTGATCCCGAGGATATTCTTACTTCCGTTAAATGCGCCGGGAGCAATGCTTTGTACCGAATCCGGAACGGCAAAATCCATGGCTTTTCGCTTCGGTATGTAACGGATCAACTCCGTTTTTTGTTTATTATACAGAATATCATCTTCGCACAGATAGAACGGATTGGATGCAGCTACCGTGATCTTCGCAAGAGAATCAACATCTTCAAAAGCTCCGGGGCCGATCTGCGTTACCGTTTCCGGAATGGAAATGCTCTGTATCTTCCGGCATCCGCGGAAAGCATTATCTCCGATCTTTGTTACACCGCCGGGTATTACAACTTCGAGCAGGTTTTCATTTGCAAGGAAAGCCATCTTTCCGAGACTTGTGACCGGCCTTTCGCCGCGCTGCGAAGGGATCGTGATCTTAGTATCCGTCCCGCAGTACCGGGAAAGCTCGAGCGAGCCATCCGCAAGCTCTTTGAAATCAAAGCCGTTTATATTGTTCCACAAGCCGTTTATGATCGCATATTCATAAGCTGCTGAACCTTCCACACAGATCATGGAAAAGCCTTCAACTTTATTGTAGCTGCTGCCATTTGGAAGGAATCCGATGGCATGATCTCCAATGGTCTTCACACTATTGGGAACACTGATGCTCTTAAGCGCTTTGCATCCGCAGAACGCCTCATTGCCGATCGACTGTACGCTGCTTAGGATCTGAAAGTCCGAAAGCTTTTCGCAGCGGTAAAACATGCGCTCTCCTATACTTTGAATCCGCAAAGGAAGCTCCGCTTTTTCAAGGCTGGTGCAACCACTGAATAACAGATTCGTGCCGGCGCTCTGCACCGTTTCCGGTATCACGATTTCCTTCAGCTTTGAGCAGTCTTCAAATGCACTGTCTCCGATCGTAATCAGTCCTTCCGAAAGACGAATGCTTTCGAGGCCCTTACACCCCATAAAGGCTTCCTCGCCGATGGAAGAAATTCCGGCGGAAACAACCACACTTGTAATGTCTTTATTATTCTTAAATGCGCCATCACGGATTGTCGTCACTTTATATGACTGAAACGTATCAGACACTTCTACGTTGCCCGCAGCTTTGCATTTTGTAATCTCAAACGTTTCCTTCCCGCAATAAAGAAGTGTATATGGAAGGGAATCGAGATCTTCTTTATAGACAAAACGAATGTTTCGTGCTGCTGCATACGCGGCTGCCTTCGATGATTTGGGCACGATCATGATCATGTCTTTTGCGAAGCAGGTCAGATCTCCTTCAGGAAGTGTTGCACTTGACGGAAGCTCGATGCTTAACAAATTAATATTTCCGAAAGCCAATTCTCCCAGTTCCGAGACGCCTTCCGGAATCGTAACATGCTTCATCTTATCGGAACTGTATCGAAAGCATTCACTTTCAATTATTTTTACATTGCCGGGAATATCGACACTGCTAAGATCTGTACAGTTGTAAAATGCTTTTGTCTCAAGCTTATTTACAGCATCCCCGAACTTCACTTTCTGCAAACCATAGCAATTCTCAAAACAATTCTGAGGGACATTCTGTATATTCACATATGCATTTTGCAGTAATGTGCTGTGCTTGAAAGCACCCGCTCCTACATAGTTGATCGTGTTTTCAAGCCTTATTTCACGCAGCTTAGAATGTTCAAACGCCCCGATTGAGATATACAGTACAGATATCGGAATTGTAAATGTTTCATCACTTTTCGTCGGCAGGTATTTTATGATCTCCCTGCCATTTATTGAGTAAAGCACACCGTCTACCATTTTATAAGCTTCGTTACCTTCCGCAACCGTGATCTCAGACAGCCTCGTGACCCCGGCGAGGGCGCCGTCCTTCATCTGTTTCAGAGTTGAAGGGATTCTTAGTGTTTCAATCATCGATCCGCTGAAAACTTCTTTATGGTCAATAGATTCCATGCCCTCCGGCAACGTTAGTTCTGTTACCTGGGGACAATCGAAAAATAAGCCTTCTCCCGCAAGCTCTGTTCCGGGCAAAAGTGTTACATTCCTCAGTCCATCAAGACCGGAGAAGGCGTAACTAAATAATTTTCCTTCTGTGATAATGTCTGTCATTGCATTGCAGTCTTCAAAACAGCCTTTATTGATCAGAGTACCTTTTCCGATTGTTGCTTTTTTTAACTTTTTGCAGGACTGAAATGCCTTTGTGCTAACAATGGAGTCTTCTCCTATGGTCACTTCTTCCAGTGCTGTGTCATAAAATGCCTCTGCTCCAATGACAGCACTTGTCAGATTAAGCTTATTATTAAGCCCTTTCGCGCTATAGAAAGCGGCTTTTCCAATTTTCTTAACCGTAGAAGGTATTGTGACAGACTCAGAATTGACTTTTAGAAAAGCCGCCTCTCCGATGTTCGTGATCGAATCAGGGAGCTTTATATAATTGGTTTTGGAGTATTGAAATGCATATCTTTCGATCTCCGTAACCGAAGAAGGGATCGTAATTCCGGCAGCATTCGATTTGCAAAACGCATATTCACCGATTTTTGTAACACCGTAATTGATCGTAACGCTTTTTTTCCCCTCAGGACATGCCACTAAAGTCTTCATGTCGCCTCTGTAAAGGACTCCGTCGACTGCTTTATACTTTGTCACGTCAGATCCTGCTATCGCATACTCCGTAAAAGAAGGACAGTTTCTTATTGCCCTTGGATTAAAAGACTCCCTGATCGCAATCCTTTTCAGATTTTCACATCCATAAATAGCATAATCCCTCAATGAAATCGTATCTGATAACGTAATACTTTCCACCGAACTGTTCTTATTGAAACAGTATTCGTTCATAATGCTTACATCTATTCCATTGATCTGTTCCGGTATTACGACATTTTTATCATTTCCATTATAAGACTCGAGCAAAATGCGCCCGTTAAGATACGAATTGGAGGAATTCTCAATGATAGAGTATGTAAAATCGCCATACTGTAACGGTTCTGCATATACACTCATCTTTCCGGTCAGGAGAATCCCTGCTACACAAAACAGGCATATCAGAATTCTTTTTTTCAGATTCCTTGTTGTATCCGCATATTCCTTCATCATTCTGTCTTCCTTCCTGCTTTATGATTTCAATTCATGTTTTTTTGTTTTAACGGCAAAAATTATTTTATCTTAACGGTGATCGTTTTTGTGATCACCGTTTTCTTATAGGTCGCATTTCCTGATGCAGTGATCTTAACTTTGATCTTGTAGCTGCCCTTTTTCAGCTTGCCTTTTTTGATGGAGATCACACCTTTTTTGTTGAGCTTCAGTTTGCTGTAAATTTTTTTGTTTGTGCCTTTTTTCACAAGCTTAAAGGTTACTTTCCCCTTTGCATTCTCCACGGTCAGCGCCTTTACTTTCTGCGCTTTTTTGGAAAGAGCCGATGCTTTCACCGTCTTTTTTGCCACCTTTACGGTGATCGGGTTGGCAATCTTTCCACCGTCCGGTGTGTGCTTGGATTCATCAAAGGTTTTGCCATCTGCTGTGATGATCATGTCTTTTGCAGCCTTAAACTGATCCCGGCTCAGATCCACAGTCTTTTTCAGGAGCGTTCCGTCATAAATCTGGAACTGTACGTAGGTGGCGTTCAGGTCTTTGGGGATATAAGCACTTTGCACTTTTACACCATCATAGGCAATGCCCGTGGAACTCATATCATAGATATGATACTCTCCTGCATCATCCCGGATCACCAGTTTCACCGTGCAGTCTGCCTGATCTGCTGCAGGCAGGAAACGTACCTGCTCTCTGTCTTTGTTCTGGTCTGCGGCATCCTGGATCAAAAAGGTGAACTGATTGTCTACAGCATAGGCCTGGGCCTGAGAGCCCACTACGCCGCGGATCTTAAAGCCGGCAATCCGGACATCATCCTGACCAAAACCAAAGGATTCATCTCCGATCTGCTTCACGTTTGCGGGAATGGCAACTTCTTTGAGTTGCGGGCATCGGAAAAAGGCCTTGTCGCCGATCTTTTTCAGATTCACTCCAAGTGTTACCGACGAAAGCGTGCTGCAGCCTTCAAAAGCCCAGCCCTTGATGGTAAGCACATTATCCGGAATCACAATACCGTTCAGCCCGGTGCACCCGCAGAATGCAAATTCTCCGATCGTCTCTACGGATTTTCCAATGGTGATCTCCTTTACGGCAGTCAGATCACGGAATGATCCGGTTCCGATCTCGGTAACGCCGTTGCCGATCACAAGCTTTGTAATGTTATTTGCAAAAGCTGCCCAGGGCTCTCCGCTGACATCGCTTTTATTGTTTTGTGCGACCTTCCCTTCTCCGGAAATTGTAAGGGTAGCGGTTTTTGCATCAAACTCCCATCTGCAATCGCCGCAGGTGCCACCGGGTTTTTTCCCTTCAAAAGCAAACCCGTTTGCCTTCGCATAGGACTCTCCGGCAGTTCCAAAGTATCCTTCTATGACAAGATCAGACTGCTTTACGGTAAGCGAGCCGTTTTTATAATAACCGATGGCGCGATCCCCTATCGTCTTTACACTGTAAGGGATTACGATCCGCCTGATCCCTTTGCACCCGAAAAATGCGTTCTCGCGGATCAGGGTAAGTGTCGAAGGAAGCGTGACGTTTGTAAGTGATCCACGATCGTAAAATGCGTTGCGGCCGATGATGAGGACTCCGTCTTCGAGCGTTATAGCAGTGTTATCTTTAGCGGACAGATACAATTCTGTCCGGTTTTTGTTGTAAAGATTTCCGTCTTTAGCGCTAAAGTTTTGATTCAGATCGCTGACCTGAATGTCTGAAAGCAGTCTGCAGCCGGCAAATACTTCGGCAGGTGCCATGTCGGCCACTCTGCTTCCAAGTGTAACACTTTTTAACTTGGTGCAATTGGCAAATGCCCGGCTGCCAATGCTGAACACAGTGTCAGGAATGATCAGTTTCTCGATGGTCGTATCTCCCTGACAGATCTCTTCTGCAATGGAGGTCACCTTTTTTCCACCCACTTCGGAAGGAAAACGAACTTCCCTGTCATTGCCATAGTACTTCGTAAGGCGCGCACTTCCGTCTTCCAAAATGATGTAATCAAAAATCCCTTTAAACGCAAATCCGTTATCCTTTGCATACTGTTGCGCCGCAGAGCCTTCCACTCCTCTGATCAGCAGATCCTCTTTTTTCAGAACCGATGCGGTTTCTTCATCCCAGTAATATCCAAAGGCATAGGTTCCGATATCGGTCGCGGAATCATAGCATAATACACCCTCCAGAGCGGTACACTGGAAGAAAGCTCTGCTGTCAATGGTTTTGACGCTGGATACGATCGCATAGAAAGGATTTGTTTTTCGGGGCGGATATTTGATCAGTCTGGTCATTGCTTTATCATAAAGCACGCCTTCTACCGTACGGTAAGCAGTGTTTGGCTCTGAAACTTCTATTTCCGAAAGGTTAAAGCATCCGTCAAACACACCGTTTCCGATGGATGTAACATTAGGACCGAGAAATATAGTTTCCAGCTTCCCGCAGTTTTCAAAAGCTCTGTTTCCGATCTGTTGCAAAGCACCGGAGAATTGAATGTCTTTTAAAGCAGTACAGCCGCTAAAGGCCCCGGCTCCGATCGACGTCACATCATATGAAATCGTTACGCTTTCGATCCTTGTGTTGTCTTT
>JAIKWF010000039.1 GCA_024685005.1 Lachnospiraceae bacterium | reverse complement strand
TTATGTTTTACCGTGATCTTTTTTGCGCTTACCGTCATGGGATTGGCGCTTTTAGTTCCTGTCTGTGCAGCCGGCACCTCTTTTTCCGGGTTCTGACCTGCCTGTGGATCAGTCTGTTTAGTTCCGCTGTCCTGCTCTTTTGACTGATCGGATGTCTTCGTCCCCGTATTCTGCCCGGATGACGGATCCTGAGACCCGCCACCGGCTTGCTGCTTGATGACGATCAATGCTTTTTCCGCCTCTGTCAGTTTGTTAAGAGCATCCAGAAGCTTAGCCGCATATTTCTTCTGCATCGCCTCTCCCAGGTCATCATAAGCTTTTCTTGCCGCCGAAATGGCCTCTTCACTGTCAGCATTCACCGTACCAATGGCATTGATCTTTTCGATCACCTTGTCAATGGTGTAGGCTTCATCGTCGATTTCAAGCACAAGATCCGAATAGTTTTCAGGCCAATCCCCCCATGCATTATCTTTCACATAGTAGGTATTCCCTTTTTCCAGTAATATTTTCTCTCCCCAATATAGGAAAAAACCTTCCTGATCCATACTATCTATTAGAATATATGGCTCTTTGTTCTTTAAATCGATCAACAGCTGTTCTGCAGCTGTACCGCTTTTTCGTTTCAGATACCCCGTTTTAGCCGCTTTATAGGAACAAACATACCCTTCTCGTATTGCACTTGCGCTGATCACACCGTCTTTGCTCTCGTTTTGGATTGGTCCTAAGTAGATTAAAAAAGTAATCTCTTCATCGCTGTCATTTCGAAGCTCAAACAAATAATCCTGTCCGGCCTTCAGATCAACCAGATCAGACCCATTCTCCCCCACATAGCAAGCATCACTCTTTTCTATAACCCAATCTTCATCATCATAAAAACAATAGATCACCTTTTCGTCATTCAAAACAGAAAACCGTGCTGATGAGAAACCCTCCCCTGTTTTTTTCGAGCATAACTCATACACTAACGTGTTGGATGGTGTAAACGATCTGTAAATGCATGAATTAGCAGAAATCTGTATTTCTACCTCTCTGCCCTCGGGTAATTCTGGTACAGCAGCCTCCTTTGCCACTTTGACAGAGACTTCTCTGGCTGAGAGGTCATTGACTACAATAGAGAAATATATTGTTCCCTCCGGTAAAAACGCACTGATAGATTTTGTATCCTCTGTAATTACTCTTCCCTCATTCATCCGATCAAGTGCAGTTCCCCAACAAATACATGTATCCTTACAGTTTTCAAGCTCCAGCGTATAAACGTCGCCCTCTGACTGCATCGTATAGAAGCTAACCTCCTTATCTTGCAGGGAAAGGTTTTCCTCTGTTCCATCCGCATCTAAGCCTCGTCCGGAATCTTGTACCCTTAGCAATGTCAGATTCGCTGCAGCTTCGTTTTTTTGGTTGACCGTTGTTGCATATAGATGGTCCCCTTCTTCCAAATGAACAAACTGCAAGTTCCACAGATTCAGCACATCCTTTTCTTGCTCTTCCCGGTCAGCTGCAACGATTTTAATTTTTCCTGAGGTGGAATCTGTCATATACAGCCCACTCTCCCCTTGTGAACAGGTAAATGTTTTCAACGAATCCTGTTCCATCACATTATCGCCAATCAGAAGCTGTCCCGTAACATTAACTGGAAAAATGTGCTGCTGCTCGCCACCAATAATATGAATAATATATTTCCCTTTTGTGAGCGTCATTGCTCCGTCATAAAAACAACTATTGTCCTCTACACGCCAATCGAAAGGAACCTTTTTCCCTTTTATATCAAAAATAGTTACATAATCCTCAACCCCTTCTAAATCACCACAATATAAAGTCTGATCCTCGGAAACCGTATAGGTGTACCACCCTTTGACCACTGCATCAGTTTCCCAGTCAAACTCTTTCAGATCAGACGTTTTTTGAAATGTAAAATCGAAATTTGAAAAGATTATTACCTCCATATCAATAGGGATCGTAAAGACCAATGGTCCCTTTGCGATAATCCCGAAATCTGATGCCCGCATAACTACTACATCCGGAGATAATGCCCTGTACTCTCCTGCCTTTGCCGAATATCTATAATATGAGTTCGAACTACCCGAATTTTTGTTGCTTCCATTCGCCCAAAATACATCCTGCTTGGTCAGCTCCCTGACCAGAAAAACATCATATGTAATATCAGCGTCCCATGTATTAAAAGAATATTCTATCCCTTGTTTCATAAAGACAAAACAATACCTATTTCCGTTTCTATCTGTAGCGAACCCGCTGACAGTATCAATATGTCCATGCCAAATGTCGTCTTTCCTTTCTGTGTAGATTTCAATATCGTTGTCATAACTTGTTGTTCTGAATTCATAAATACCATCCTTATCCGGAATCAATGTATCGTATTCACCGACCGTCTTCACCTTTACCGGTGTAGTGACACTCTCGTCGTTCTTCCCAAAAACATAGGCAGAAACACTGACACTCTCCGGAAATAATGGGTGAAGGGATGTACTTCCTGCGAAAGCTTCATCTTTCACGTATTTAAGGCGTGCGGGAACATTGATTTCTCGCAAAAAAGGACATTCAGCGAACGCCTGAATCCCTATTGTTTCAATTGTGTCCGGCAGTTCAACCGTTATACAACTGGTACAAAAAAATGCCTTGGTTCCGATTTCAACCGTAGGATAATCTTTTGCGCCATACTTGACGGCCGCTTTCACCTTTAAGTAATTGTTAGTATCTAAGTTCTCTTTAACAATTGCCGTCCCTGTTTCTTCATCCACCTCATAAACAATTCCGGAATCAGTCACCTCAACTGCCAAAACATTAACAGTTTTGGTCAGCATTATGATCACCAGCATTGTGACAATAAACTTGCATATATTATTGATTAGTTTCAATGTATTAATCTCTTTTACCATTGTTACTTCTCCTGTTTAATCTCTTAAACACCCGATCGGTATGATCTTGGTCCCCTTCTCCGTGGTATATGCCATAGGGGCATTGGCACAGATTATGATGCGAAGGGACGGTTTCCTGTATAAAACACCCGGATGGTCTGTATTTTGGGAAACCGCTTCATTGTGCTCCTCGATCAATTTTTCAAACTTCAAAAGTCCTTCTTCCGCTGCCGGGATGGCTCCGGTTCCGGTTTTGATCTCGATCAGGGCGTATCTGCCATCAGCCATCTGGTAGATCGCATCCACTTCCAGTCCGGTGTCATCGCGATAATGCATGATCTTTCCGCCATGAACGCTTGCATACACGATGAGATCCCGAAGGACCATGTTTTCAAACACGTGTCCAAACAGATCCATATCTGTATAAAAATACTCCGGGGACAGTCCCAATGCCGCGATTCCGATGGAGGGATCCACAAAAATGTGTTTCTTGGATGACCGGATCGCTGTTTTGGATCTGATCTGCGGTGTCCATGCGTCTATGTCCTTGATGACAAACAGTTCCTCCAGTTTCTCAATGTATGTAGCCAATGTAACATCAGACACATTGGTCTGCGCTTTGACATCGGCATATATGATGCTCTTCTTTGTGATCGTTGCCATATTTCTCGCATATGACCATAGTAGGATTCTGGCCCATTCCGGATTTCTGTCAACTCCATCTATGGAACTGATATCACGTCCGTAGATCTGCCTGTGGTAATCTCTGGCGATCTCAAGCCTTGCTTCCCTGTCCGAAATTGCCAGACAGCGCGGCCAACCGCCTCTGCACGCCGCATAGATCAGATCCTCCAGTTCAATATCAGACGTACATCCGTCTATTTCATAGGTCTCATCCTGAAACAGCGCCCCCAAAGAAACGCTTCCGTTGGACTCCCCTGTTTCAAAGAGTGTCATCGGATAGAGGTTTACTTCTGAAATACGTCCGGTACCGGTATGTGCCGTTTCTATCCGCCGACCTGTGGAACCTGTAAGAAAAAACTCTCCGACCGCTTCTGCATGATCATCACAGTACTTGCGAATTGCACCCCATAGTTTGGGAGCATCCTGCCATTCGTCAAACAGAATCGGTTTTTCGCCCCTTAACAGTAAGCTCGGGGATGTTTCAGCCACCGACAGATACCCCTGTCGTCTCTCCTCATCCTGAAACTCGATCGTAGTCTTGCACCGTTCTTTTGCTGTTCTTGTTTTTCCGCATCCCTTTGGGCCGACTATATTAATGGCATTAAAAGCTTTCGCTCTTTTGTCTATTTCGTCGTCCATGATCCTTCTGATATATTCCATAAAGTATGATTCCCCTATCAATACTACGTTTTCTTAATGCTATTTTAACTCGTTTTGGCATTTTCGGCAATATCGTTTTAGTATTTTCGGCACTTTTGTTTTAGCATTTTCGGCATTTTCATTTTGATATTTTCGGCAAAAAAGCCGGAGACTTGTAGCAGTCAAGAAAAGTAGACACGAAAAATGTTTTTTTGTTGTTTTATTTTTCAAAAGTGGACATGGGCCACTTTTTTAAGCATTTTATTTTTTCAAAAGTAGACACCGAGAGTTTTTTTCATCACTTTTCTTTTTC
>JAIKWF010000120.1 GCA_024685005.1 Lachnospiraceae bacterium | reverse complement strand
ATTTGAACTGATCGACACAGGATATACATGGAACAGTGCGCAAGAGAACAGGAGTGAAACCTCGAGCTATTTTTGGATATACAAAAAGCGGACGGGAGGCGTTTAGATGTTTAATGACGTTATCGGCCTGATCGGTGGGTTTGGCGGGTATGCCACTTTGGATTTCTATCGCAGGATCCTTGAGACATTTCGCGGTGACACTGAAAGAGAATTTCCGCATATTATTATAGACAATGATTTTACTATGCCCAGCAGGACGCGTTGCCTGCTTACCGGGGAGGGGTATAAGGAAATAGTAAATGGGATCAAGAAATCAATGTCTTTGCTGATAAAAGGCGGAGCAAGTTATATTGTGCTGGTATGCGGAACGGCGCATTTTTTTCTTGAAGATGTTTACAAGGATATTCCGGAAGCAAAGAAAAGGGTCCTGGATATCATAGATATAACCGGAGAATACTATTCGGTCGAACAGGATTCGCCTCTTTTTGTAATGGCAGCCGAGGGCACCTTAAAACAGGAACTGTATGTAAAGAAACTTGGACGGCAAGGCATTAAGTGTGTGCAGCCGGGAGCAGATGATTATCCTGAAATCAGATATCTCCTGGAATGTGTTAAGCAGAATAGCATTACGGATGAAACCTGTGAAAGGTTCATCAAACTGATCGATAAATATTGTGCTCAAAATGTCCTTTTGGGATGCACGGAACTTCCTGTGATTGTTAACAGTCATCAGATGAATGGCTGGAGTAAGAGTGGCAAAGATTTAGAACGATATAGTTTTTATGATCCGTTGGAGTATACGCTGAAGCGGCTCGTGGAGATATTGCAGTAGCACTGTGTTGGAGCTTACAGATCAGAATGAATAATCAGAAAACGTAATTCCTGAAAGGCTATTTTTATGGAAAATGTCATAACAATTACTCGATACGACAGCAGCAGGAAGACGGAATGGAATTCTTTTGTAAAGAATGCAAAAAATTCGCTTTTCATGTTTGACAGAGAGTATATGGATTATCACAGCGATCGGTTTATTGATCATTCACTCATGTTTTACAGGGATGGCAAACCGGTGGCTTTATTGCCTGCCAATGAAAAAGATTCCCGGCTGCAGTCTCACGGCGGACTGACCTACGGCGGGATGATCGTTGGCAGTGATATGCGGCAGACGGTCATGCTGGAATGCTTTTTAGAACTCAAGGCATATTGCATGGACAACGGGATTAGCGGGATCTTTTATAAAACGATCCCGGACATCTTCCATACACAGCCCGCGGAGGAAGAGATCTACGCCCTGTATCGCTTCGGCGCCGTGCCAAAGAAGGTGGAGGCATCGACCGCGATCAACCTTGAAAATCCGCTCAGGCTATCGGATCTGAGAAAACGGCAGATCAAGAAAGCGCGGAAGGAAGGTGTTGAGATCCTGATCGATGACAGCCCGGAAACGTTTCACCGGTTCATGAAGATGCAGGATGCGGTCCTTTCGGAGCGTCATGGCGTCCACGCGGTCCACACAGGGGATGAGATGCAGCTGCTACATGAGAGATTTCCGGACAGGATCCATCTTTTTGCCGCCAGGAAAGATAACGAACTGCTGGGCGGCTCGATCGTCTTTGTATATGACACGGTCGTTCATACACAGTATCTGTGTGCGAATGAGGAAGCAAAGAGGACCGGCGCGCTGGATGCGGCTGTCGATACGATTATCCGGCACTATCAGGGCAAAAAGAAGTGGCTCGATTTTGGGATTTCTACGGAGAATAACGGTTACGTTCTCAATGAGGGACTGATCGCGCAAAAGGAAGGGTTTGGCGGTCGTACGATCGTTTATAGATCGTGGGAACTTGATTTCGCATAGAGACAGGGAGAGCAGATAATGGAGCAGCAACGAAAGACCAGGGTCATGGTTCTTGGCATAGGTGCCGCCACAAAGCTTTTTATTCAAAAGTGTGCGGCGCTTGATAAGATCGAAGTTGTCGGGATCATATTGGATGAGGCTGTTGATGAAGAAGACAGAGAGTCTTTTTACCGGGAACTGAATGCTGGATTGTATCATAAGGTACCCAGATACGAACTGTCTGAAGACAGCCTTGCGCTTGCAGATATCACATTTACACCGGAGTACAGAAAGATCATTCCGGCCAAGCTGGC
>JAIKWF010000112.1 GCA_024685005.1 Lachnospiraceae bacterium | reverse complement strand
GATGAGATCATCATGAGTAAGTGGATCGGCAAGACGGAAGAGTAGGGGGTCCTACTCTTCCGGCCAAAACAGTTCATCTAAGGTTTTTCCCAGAATTTTGCAAATGTTGATACACAGGTTGATGGTGGGGTTGTAATCACCTTTTTCGATTGCGCTGATGGTCTGGCGGGATACGCCGGCGGCTTTTGCCAGATCGTCCTGCGAGAGGTCCTTGCCGGCGCGTGCGGCTTTTAATTTCAGATTCTTCATGGCTTAGTCCTCCTGTGCTTCTTCTTTCTTATCCTTTATGGATTTCAAGATCATCTCAATGCCGATCAGAGCGAAGGCAAAGAAGCAGAGCAGATTCATAAAGGGTGTCTGCAGTTGTCCGTCTACATATACTCGCTGATCTTTCAAGGCGAATGCGCCGATCAGAAGATTTATGACGCCTATGGAGATCATAAAGATCGAGTATCCTTTTGCATTCATATTCAGCCCGATGTAGGCGTCGTTCCAGATGCTGTAAGATGCAAATACAATAGCACTGAGAAAAATGCCTAAGCATAAAATCATTTCCGGGCGCATCGGGAGATTTACCTCCAAAACGCTTAAAACGATGAGCACTGCATTATAGATGAGGATGGTGAAAAATCCGTATTTGTATCCGATTCCTCTGACAGCCATCTGTTTCTCATCATAATCGGTATTCCATTTACCGTTTTTATTGACTTTGAGGATGCGATACAATGCTGTGAAAATGATGATTACAAAAACGATACCTACGACGACTCCTGCTTTATATGCTGCTGACATAATGTTTACCTCCTGAATTTATTAGTATTTTTTTGCTTCGTATTGTCATGAATGATGTTTGCCAATGTCTTGTTTCAATCCGTTAGCCTCTGCTTACTCTTTTTCGTAGAGGTCATCACCGTATTTGATCGATAAAAGAGCGCTGGAGAGACAGGCGATGGAACACAGGCCTGTTCCTATGAAGGTTTTCGTTTCAAATACTCCTGTCATATCCAGAACGGTGATTGTCAGTCCTGCGATTCCCATGATCAGGATGATCAGCCATGCGATCCTTGCTCCTTTGGGAAGATCTTTGATGCTTTTGCGTTTTCTTGATGTCATTGTATTCATGTGGGTTCCTCCTTGCATTGTTCCGTTTTTTCACGACGCATTTTCATGTCAGAAGTTACAATGTTTTGTGATCTGTTTTGTTTTGTCTTTGGTTTGTCAATGTCTGTTTGCCTGTTGCCGCTTATAAAAAATGTGTTTCCCGATCGATCTGAGATCATACTACACCCTTGGTGGAAATATGTCAAGTATATTTTACAAATAATTTTCTAAACTTTACATTTTTCTATTTTAGCAGGTGCCGGACCTACGTGGAACTCTAAGAGGAAACATAGGGAAAACCCCTGAAAAATCAATAGTTTTTTTCCTGTGTCTGTGGTATCATAAGGATATGTATGGATGGGAATAAACAGGGCGATAAACTACTACTATATCCGGGAGGTTTATTATGGGGCAGAGGATCTATCTAGACAACGACTGGGAGTTTACGACGCAGTTTCATGAAGATATGATACAGGGCAATTTTGACCGGGCAGGGCTTGAAAAAGTACGGCTCCCGCATACCACGGCAGAATTGCCTTTTCATTATTTTGATGAGCATGAGTATCAGATGCTCTGCGGTTATGTCAGGCATATCTACGGAGAAAAAGAGTGGGCCGGAAAAACCGTGCTGCTGACATTTGAGGCGGTGGGGCATGATGCGGCCGTGTATCTGAACGGGACGAAGATCTGCGAAAACCACTGCGGTTATACCGCGTTTACGGCTGATCTGACGGAGCATATAAAGTTAGGCGAGGATAACCTTTTGGTGGTCAGGGTGGACAGCCGCGAGGATCTGAATATTCCGCCCTTTGGTTTTGTCATTGATTATATGACCTACGGCGGGATTTACAGGGATGTCTACCTGACGATCAACAATCCGGCTTATATCAGGGATGTTTTTGTGACTACCAGACTGGCGGACAGATATTATGAAGATCTGGGTGAGGAAAAACCGTTCCTTCGGGCGCATGCGTCCAAGACGCTTTCGCGCATTGAGATCACCGGAGCGGGGACGGACTTTGTGCTGCGTCAGTCCATTCGCAAAAAAGGAGAAG